>JBHIEA010000101.1:0-6642 GCA_046760365.1 bacterium | reverse complement strand
GGTTTAAAGGTGGTTCTGAAGATGGGATTTCGATAGATATACTGTTCTATGTCCTTCCGACACCAGACCAATGCCTCTTCGGTCTGTTTGGGCAGTTTCCTGCTAGCTAAAACGAAGAGACTGCTTTCCTTAATCTCTACTTGGAAGGAAAATAGATCCCTTGGTGCGATTAGATCTCGATACACGAGTTCTTTCTTCATTTTGGCTGTCCAATGCTTTTGCTACCCGGTTTCATTAACGACATTCCTTTTTTGCATAGAGGACATCTGGCTTGGGAAAAAGTCTTTATTTTCAAACTTATCAGACTCTTTGGCCGGATCTTGATCTTTCTTTTAGTGATAAAAGCTATTTTATTGCAGCTTCGGTTAATTAAACACCCCACTCCCACCACCACTCCTTCACTTTCCTCTATGAGCTTTATGAGCTCCTTGACCGAACCACCAGTAGTAATCACGTCCTCCACTACCAATACCTTCTCTTCTCGATTTATTCTAAATCCTCTTCGTAAGGTGAACTTTCCCTTATCTCTCTCAGCAAAGATAGCCCGCGCTTTCAACACTTCAGCCACCTTTTGACCTACCACAATTCCTCCTAGAGCTGGACTTATGACTGCCTGAGCCCCTTTATTCATGAAAAATTGGGCTAAATACGTGCATAGCCTGGTAGCTAACCAAGGATACTGAAGGACCAAGGCGGCTTGAAGATATTTTGCGCTGTGTAAACCTGAGGAGAGCTCAAAATGACCTTCTAGCATAGCTTTTCTTTCCTTAAATATGGCCATGACCTCTTTTTTATTCAAATAATCTTATCCTTTCTGGAAATCTAAATAGTAACAGGAAAATATTAGTATTCAGAAGACTTATACACGCATCGAGGGACTTTCCCCAAAGAGAGCGTATAGGAAAACCTTAAACAACTACCACTTTCAGATTTACTCTATACGCTCTACGCTACCCGCTATACTAATAAAGCGACGAAAGGGCCCAGTCCCGAGATATTTTTGTCTTCATTCCGGTAGTTCCATACCTACTGCTTTCTTTATCAGATTTTTTAGTCTTTTCTCGGCCACTCCGGAAAATTCTCTAGTAAAATCGGGGACTATCGTGATGGTCAGAGAAGCTTTTCGCTCGCTGATCTCTTCGATTACCTCCACACAGTTAGCAGCTAAGGATTCAGAGATAAAAATGACCTCAAAACCTTCCTCGGATAGCTTGCGAAGAACTCTTCCAGCCTCTTCAGAAGTCTGGCTAATTACAGCCTCTATCCCTATCCCGGAAAAAGGAAGACAGGTTTGTTTATCAGCAATGATTGCTATCTTGGACATAGAACAGCCTCTCAAACTCGGATTTAATTGATAATACCAGAAAACTATTACTGTTCACCAGATTTGTACGCGTGTCGAGGAACTTTCCCAAAAGAGAGCGTATAGTGTTTAGCGGATAGTAAAACCTTAAACAACTACCACTTTCAGATTTACTCTATACGCTCCACGACACTCCACGCTACCCGCTATACCAATACAGCGACGCAGGGGGCTCAGTCCCGAGATATCCTTGACAAATATGGACAATATGACACAGTGAGAGAAATTAGCTTTGGTTTTTCGGACAATTTCAAAGCACGCAAGAGGAAATAATATGGCCTTCAGAACCGTCTGGCGGAAGTTTCTGGTAAAAATAACCAATTTCCTCGGAGGCAATTCATATCTATGTGATAGTTGTGTACATGATTATCGTAGCTGTAATCATCCTCACCGCCCCAATGTCACCAGTTGTCCAAATTATAAAGCACGTTATTGACCACCTAGCTTAAGCCATTATTTTTTTCCCAGCCCCTTCGAGAAAGCCTCGAGCTAACTTGTCCCGTAAGATCACTCTAAGGCGTTTCAATTCTTGTTTTTTAAGGAATATGTAATTAACCAAAGGTTCCCTTCCAAAGGTTATGTAAAATCCGCAGCGAGTATGTTTTAAAATGAGGTCATCAAAGAATCTATCCAGACCAAAGAGAGACCTTTCTTTGTCCCACTCCTTAAAAGCGGCCGCCACTACCGCTCTGAACTCCCTACCCGGAATCTCCAGGGCTTGGGATTCATTTGGTTGATCGGCTGACCTTAGCAGATGATCTTTGTTCAAACCTCCTCCTTCTATCAAGAAATCTTTCAGCAATTCTTTTTCTTTACGCAGAAGTTGAATTCTGAAAAATGTCTTTATGTTGAAGCTGTCGATCTGGAGTTGGATTAGTTTCCTAAGAAAAGGGTCAGAGTATTCTTCAACCTTTGAAAGCAGAAATTGGAAGAAGCGTTTATCTAAGAGGCTATCCAAAAACTGCGGGTGAGGATTTTCTTCCACCAGGGGAAAGATTTCTTCCAGTAGATTTGCAAACTCAGAAGAAAGGAGAGCAAAATTCTCTTTTTCTATGGCCTCTTTAAGGGTTTCTATAGTCTGCGTTCCTGCTTTAGATAAAACCGGGGTTAGGGGGGATGAAACTGCCAGGGATAATCTTTCCTGGAAGTGTATCTTTAGTAAGATTTTTAAGTTGTGGAAATCATTCTCCAGCCAGAATAGATCTATCAGATCTGGCTCAGGACAAAAGCTTTGCAGCTCTCCATAAGTTCTTCTTGATTCCTCCTCTAGTCCTGCCTCAAAGTCTTCCTCTTTTTGAACCTTCTTCATTGACTCAGAATAAGGGAAGAGTTTACTCAGGATTTGCAAAATCTCTTCTAACCCACCAGCTTGCTTCATTCGAGAAAAATCAGCCTCTCTTAAAAGACGAACTTCCAAGGCTCTTATTCTTCCAGTAGTGTAGGCATAACGGGTATCTTTGGTGGGTATAATAAAATATTCTAAGTTCATTTTCCTTTCACCAGACTCATTACTTTTTGAGCAATTTGTTGTGCGGCTTGCGGGCAAGCAAAATTTTCTACATGCCTCTGCCGCTCCTTCAGATGAGAAGAGTCATTTAAAAGATGGCCAATTAAGCCAACTATATCTTCTTTGTTCTTTAATTCAAAAGCAAGCCCCTTTTCTAAAAGAAATTCCTTATTTCTTCTTTCCTGTCCGGCCAAAGAATCGACAATTCCCAGGGGTAAGTTCTTGGTCAGAGCTTCTGCAGTAGTGAGTCCTCCTGGCTTACTAATTAGTAGATCTGAGATCTCCATTAACTCATCGATTTCCCGCGTATATCCAAAGACTTTCAAAGGCAAGTCGAAGTTAGATTGCATCCTCCGAAATCTGCTTCTTAATCTGCGATTTATCCCCGTCACTACCAGAAGCTGAATAGGAAGATGTGAGCTGGCTAAGCCAAGCACAATCTCCTTAAGTGACCCCATTCCCTGTCCACCTCCCATCAAAAGGACCGTAAACAGATCCTCTTTTATCCCCCACTTTTTCTTTAAGTTTTTCTTGCTTTTAAATCTAGAGAAATTAGGAGAAATAGGAATGCCGGTAATTCGGATCTTTTTTGGAGAAATTCCCCTTTCTACTAGATTTCCTATTAATCCCTCATGAGGCAAGAAATATACATCAACCCCATTATAAAACCAGTAAGGATGGAGGCAAAAGTCGGTAGGGACAGCAGCCAACAAATAATCTAAACACTTCTTTTTTTTAATGATAGAGGAAAGAGCACAGGCTATGCTGTGAGTACATATGACTGCCTGAGGATTAAAAGGAAGAATGACCTCTCTGTATAGTCGTAGATAATTTGTGCGGTATAAAAAATTCCTTAAAGCATAAGTTGACCAGTATACCTCTCGACTATCCCAGATAAGATCCCAAAACCAGGGGGCGAGAGTGATGGCGGCATAATAGAGACTATCCAATAAGGTTCTTAGGAAGCGACTTCCGTGCTGAAACAGGTTTTCTCCCCGAACCTCCACCTCCGGATAAAATTCCATAAAAGCCTGCTTAATGGCTTCCGCAGCCTGCCTGTGGCCGGAAACAGCCGATATATATAAAAGCAGAACTTTCATTTTTATATTGCCTTGAATTCTCCCTTGGGTTCCAAGAGCAGCCAGTGGTCAGGATAATAATAAAGATAGTCCTCTACGACTTGAACAAAACTGCGTATGGCTTCCTGGAGATCCCTTTCCTCACTTTGACTTCTTTTTACCTCTAAGGGAGCCTCGACAATTCCCTTTTGTATCCCATTGTCTTTATCTCTGATAATAAAGGCAGGGGTAATCGTGGCTTCGGTCCTTCGAGCTAATCTGAATGGTCCTGAGGGAATATCAACCTCATGGCTAAAGAGTTCTGTTTTTATGGTCTGCCCTAGATTTTCATCAGCAAGTATGGCCAGAATTTCGTTTCTTTTCAAAGCTTTTATTCCTTCTTTTAATCTGGTTAAGGGAACAACTTTTACCCCCTTATTTTCACGAATATAATTAAAGAGCCTATCGGTGTCTTTGTTTTTGTGAGCCCTTACCAGAAAATTCAGCTTATATCCAGAGAGAGCTAAACTGATCCCACCCCACTCCCAATTACCAAAATGTGTTGATAATAATATCACTCCCTTTTTTCTAGAGAGAGCGCAATCGAGATTTTCCAGGCCAAGAGGGGTAGCCAGACGAAAAAATCTGTTTTGATCTAATCCGGGCAGCCAAAGAAACTCTCTTAGATATCTGGCAAAATTACGGTACATGCCAAGCGAAGTTTTTCTCACCAGAGGATCGGCCTCACCTTTCCCCAGAACCAAGGACACGTTGTGAATCACTGCTTTTTTATACAGTCTGTATTTACCAATGGGAATCAAGAAAAAAAGATCAGCCAATCTCTTAGCTACCCAGTAAGCCGCCCATGAAGGTAGAAAACAGGAGAGAAAGGCTCCCAGTTTGTACAAGAGATAGACGCACACTTGTGTTCACTCTCTTATAGGTCGTAACACCAAGGTCTTGCCACCATACACTAGCAACCCCACTCCGACAAGGTAGAAGATGCGATGAATAGGTAACCATACACCTAATACCCCGGCTACCCAGATAAAAAGTAAGAAAGAGGAGTTGATTATCACCTCTAGAGCAGAAAAAACTCTACCTCGAATTCTATCGGGGGTTATTTCTTGAGTCAAGGTGTAAGCGGCTATCATAATAGGGGAGGCAATAAATCCAATAACACCTACTGCCCAGGACATCGAGAAAAGAGACTTGCTTCCTCCTAGAAGAATAGCACAGACTCCAGAGACAAGGATCCCCCCCACCATAACTTTTTCTCGCTCGATTCGCTCTCCAAAATGTCCATAGATTAGAGATCCGGCTAGCATTCCTATTCCGAGAAAGGTAGCCAGGACGCTTAGACCAATAGTTCCTAAATCTAGAGCTTTGGTAACAAAGACTGTAATCAAGAGATACCCAATACCACTGGCCCCCATGAGGATAAATAAACTTGTGGCAACAAATTTGACTTTTTTTTTCTTTCTAATGAAATTTAATCCAGCCATGAGCTCCTCGGCCACTCTTCTAATCCCTCCTTTGCTCTCTTTTTGAGGAGGGTCCTCTTTAATCCTAATAGCCAGTATAGCCAGCCCAGAGAGAAGATAACTAAGAGAATCAAGATAGAAGCTCATCTTCGTTCCTGCCCAAGCTACTATTATCCCCCCTGCTGTAACTCCCCCAATCATAGCTATCATGCGGGTAATGTTGGAGAGAGAGTTAGCAGCGAGAAGTTCTCTTTGTTTGACTAGATTGGGGATAATTGCCGATTTAGCAGGAGAAAAGAAACAAGTTACGGCAAAGACCAAGAAAATAACCCCATAAATGTACCACATACCGTCTGTAAAGTCTGCCAGAAGAGGGATAAATAAAATTAAACCAGCTCGCAGAAGGTCAGACATGATGAGAGTGTTTTTACGGCTCCATCTATCCACATAAACTCCAGCCAAGGGACTAAAGAGTAACATGGGTAGAGTGGAAAAAAAAAAGAGATTTCGCATTACCGGGACAGAATGGGAGAGAGAAATCCCCGCCGTTTGCTTTAAATATAAGCCTACCAGGGCCATCTGAGCTAGACGGTCCCCAAACTGGGAAATGACCTGCCCTATCCAAAGAGCCAAAAAATTCACATTTTTTAAAACTCTAAGGGGACTACCTTCGGGTTCCATTTATTTTGGTTTTTTTTAAACCTATCATATACCCTATCCCCTGTCAAGGATAGCGTGTAGCGTATAGCGTATAGAATAAATCTTAGAGCTATAATGTTTTGGGTTGTACCATCCGATATCCGCTAAACGCTATATGCTCTCTTTTGTGAGCCACTCTTGACAGTCACTTCTATTTTTTTATCTTATGAAAAGCAGGAAATATTGATGTGAGCTGATAAACCTGATGAAGGGAAAGTTAACCGTTAAGGCAGCGGCTAAGGTGAACCTCTATTTAGATGTGCTGGGAAAGCGCGCAGATGGTTATCATGAGATCGAGTCGATTATGCAATCTGTAACCTTGTATGACAGACTCGTTTTCAGACCTCTCAGAGAAGAAATCATAATCGGGTCAGATAATCTTAAAATCCCTTTAGGAAAAGAGAATCTTTGTTATCAAGCTGCTGAACTTTTTTTAAAGAAGGTGAAGATCAAAAAAGGGGTGCAAATCGAGATCTATAAAAGTATTCCCGAAAGATCAGGGTTAGGAGGAGGCAGTGTTGATGCTGCGGC
>JBHIEA010000100.1:0-6675 GCA_046760365.1 bacterium | reverse complement strand
GAGTACCAATCTGATTTGGTTTAATAAGAATCGAATTGGCAACTCCCATCTCTATCCCGCGTTTGAATCTCTGGGTATTGGTAACAAAAATATCATCGCCCACCAACTGAATCCTTTTCCCTAATCTTTGGGTTAGAAGGTTCCAGCCGGCCCAATCATCCTCTGCTAATCCATCCTCTATAGAGTAAATTGGGAAATCTCTCACCAGACTCTCGTAAAATTCTACCATCTCCTCGGCGGTCTTTTCTATAATGGCTTCAGCTTTTAAGAAGTATTTTCCTCCCCGGTAAAAACTGGAGGCAGCCGGGTCCAAGGCCAGGGCTATATCCTGTCCTGGTTTATATCCTGCTCTGTGTATAGCCTCCATAATTACCCCCATAGCTTCTCTATTAGAAGATAGATCGGGAGCAAAACCACCTTCGTCTCCCACGGCAGTACTATATCCTTTCTCTCTCAAAACCGACTTCAAATGATGGAAGACCTCCGAGGCCCAGCGAAGAGCTTCCCTGAAACTGGAAGCTCCCACCGGCATAATCATAAATTCCTGTAAGTCTACATTATTATCGGCATGTTTTCCTCCGTTGAGGACGTTCATCAGAGGAAGGGGAAGGAGCCTCGCTTCCTTGCCTCCCAAGTAGCGGTACAGAGGTTCACCTAAAGAGGCGGCCGCCGCTCTGGCTGTGGCTAAGGAGACACCCAGAATAGCATTTGCCCCTAACTTCTCCTTATTTGCCGTTCCATCTAATTCAATCATCAATTGATCGATCTTGGCCTGATGGGTAGCATCCATCTCTTTAATCTTTGGACCAATAATCTCATTGACGTTCTTTATGGCCTTGCCTACTCCTTTACCCATCCATCTTTTTCCTCCATTCCTTAGCTCCACCGCTTCATATTCCCCGGTAGAAGCTCCGGAAGGAACGGATGCTCTGCCAATAGACCTGTCTTCCAGTCTTACCTCTACTTCCACGGTAGGATTTCCGCGGGAATCCAGAATCTGCCGGGCCTCGACACTTTTAATATTTTTGCCCATCAAAGCTAAGCCTCCTCTATCCTCACCGGATCACGATCCTTGATGTTTTTGAATCCCTCTGGATCTGACTCTATCTTTCCCAAAAGAATCACCTCGCTGGCCGGTCTAATTTCGGCCCCCTTGCTTACAGGAGTGGGGCCAAAGAATATACAAAAAGCTCTCCCGGGGGGCCAAAAAGCTATATCCCCTTTATCCACCACAGTTTTCTTCTCCCCTGCTGTGGGCTTTAAGGGTACGGCAAAATAAATCTCGTCCCCCCAGCGACTAGCAGAAGCCTCTATGGGAAGGGCTTCTACCAAAGCCTCGGCCATAGGAGAATTATTTAAGATGGCGATTTTTTCCACTGCGCCTGAGGTTATTCTAATTCTTTTACTCATATCTTTCTCCGTTAATAGGGTAGCTCGGGATATTTAATGAGATGATGAGGGAAAGGATGCCTGGGCGAGCTTGACTTTGTAGTCCTTTAATTTTGCCTCAATCTCAGGCGATGATAAGGCCAGTATTTGGGCTGCTAATACAGCAGCATTTTTTGCTCCGGCAGCCCCTATGGCCATGCAGGCTACCGGTACCCCACCCGGCATTTGAACAATTGAGTATAAGGAATCTAGGCCCTGCAGATTTGAGGGAAGGGGCACTCCAATTACGGGTAAGGTTGTGTGAGCAGCCACTGCGCCGGGCAGGTGAGCTGCTCCTCCTGCTCCCGCAACTACCACCTTTATTCCACGAGATTCAAGATCTCTGGCATAGTTTGAAGTTACCTCAGGCATTCGATGAGCAGATAGAACTTTCACCTCATAAGGAATAGCAAATTCATCGAGTAGAGTCAAACAATTTTCCATGACCTCCCGATCAGATTCACTCCCCATTACTACACTAACCCAAGGTTTGGACAACTAATACACCACCTTATTAAGGGGATATTCAACTATCCCCTCCCCCCCTACTTTCTTAATCCTGGGGATTAGCTCTCGTGCCTGAAGCTCATCCAGAACTACCTCCACTGCCAACCATCCCTCTTCACTGAGTTTGGAGATGGTCGGTTTTTTTAAAGCAGGCAAGATACCAAGGAGTCTGTTTAGATTAGCCTGGGAGATGTTCATTTTTAGACCGACCTTTCCCATCCCATTTAGCGCTCCTTCTAAAAGAAGAGCTAAATTGTTAATCTTCTCTCTTTTCCAGGAATCAGTCCAAGAGGTAGGGTTGGCGATTAGCCAGGTCGTTGACTCCAGTACCGTGTCTACCTTACGAAGATTATTAGCCTTTAGAGATCTTCCGGTTTCGGTAAGCTCGACGATGGCATCTACTAAAGAGGGAGGTTTCACCTCGGTAGTTCCCCAGGAAAACTCTACTTCGGCCTGCACCCCTTTTTCCTTCAAGTAATTCCGAGTTACATTGACCAACTCAGTAGCAATCCTTTTTCCCTCGAGCTCCTCTACTACCTTTATTGGCGAATCTAAAGGAACGGCAAGAACCCATTTTACTCGATTTAGTCCCTGCTTAGAGAAAATTAGCTCTTTCACCCTCTTTACCCCTGCTCCCCTTTCTAGAATCCAGTCATGACCAGCCAAACCCACATCCAGCATTCCCTTTTCCACGTAAATAGGGATCTCCTGAGTCCGGATCAATAAACCCTCTAGTTCTTCATCATTTATGGAGGGAACATAGGACCTTTCTCCTCGACTGATTTGATAACCGGCCCTGGCAAATAGCTCAATGCTCATTTTTTCTAAACTTCCCTTGGGCAGTCCTATCTTAAGTTTTCGCATTTCTAGCTACCTCTCATGGTAAATCTTTAGATCGAGGGGGAAATATCGAGTAGCCTGATAACAGTTTCCACTTTTTGCTGATAGAAAGGGGTGTCAATCACCAATATTTTATTTTCCCGACAAGAAATTTTGCCCTTATCTGATAAAAGAAGCCGAACCACTCCCCCCATCTTTTCAGCCTCGACATACTCTAACTCATAAATCCTTTTTATCTTTTGTCTTTCGAAGGTATCTATTTTCTCAATCTCTCTTTTAATGAGCTCGAAAGGATAGGGACTCTCCTCTAAAGTAAGTGAGTTCACCTCTTCATCTTTACTTAAAATCCTCGCCTGGGAAGACTTTAGCCTCACTACTATTTCTGTGATTTGAGGAAGGGAGGCGTATTTTAAATAGACGGTATTTCTCATCTTTTGCTTTTCAAAATCATCCAAAGTGGCGAGTCTTTCTCCAATCAGTTCAAGGTGATATCCGGAGTCGGTCACCGAGAGAGAGTTTTCCTCCGGAACTGGTTCAAGGCTACCTTTATCGGACAAAAGGCTGGCCAGCTTTTTAGCTAGAGAGGTAGCTAGGGCATACTTTAACTGATAAACCAGCCTCTTAGGTTGATAGGTATCAAATCTCGCCACCATTTCTTCTATCTGAGGAACCCTCCATCCCAGGGCAGTAATTATGAGAGCATTCTTCTCTGGATTTACCCCGATACGGGCTTTATCACAGAGGAGGGCAGAAGAAGCCTTTTTAAATTCTTCTGATGCGAAAAGATCTTCTGCCTTTAAATATTTTAGAGGATAAAGCTCGGTCTTTTTCTGCGTCTCGAAGCTATCCAGTCTTTTAATCTCTTCGGTTATCTGCTGGATTACCCAGTTATTGTCTACCACTACCAGGCTCTCTTCTTCCACCCGAATAGAGCCCTGAGGAGAGAGGAATTTTTCCAGAAGAGGAACAACTTCGGCTTCCTTGGCATACTTTAAATGAAAGACCTTTTTCTGGGGAATCTGATTGGACATTTCCACCGAAGATATGGCTTTTTCTATTTTAGAGAGCTGATATGCCCCATCCTCCACTATCAAACTGTTAGTCTTTTTGTCTATCTTGATAGAACCCCTTGAAGAAAGAAGAGGAAGAAGAATCTCCTTAGTAGGTTCGGCAGAAGAGTAGCGAAGGAGGAAGATCTTCTCTCTTCTCTGCTGGGGGTAAGTACCAATTCTGGTGAGCACATCCTGAATGACCTTCATTTGATCTTCATTGTCCCTCACCAGAACTGAATTAGGAGGAGCCTCTTTAGGATTTATCTCCATCATCCCCTGAGGGCTGATAATTTCGCTGATCTGGGAAGCAACCTCCTCGGCCAGAGCGTAGCGGAAAGTAAAAATGCGCTTGGTTCTTCCTCTTATCTCCCGGGGCGTAAGAATATGAGGCTTTACCGTGATAAGGATGTTTACATCTTCTTCTTTCTCGTACCGGCTCTTAAAAAGACTGCCCACCACAGGAAGGCCGGAAAGAATGGGAAAGCGACTTTCTACCTCAGTCTTTTTCTTCTTTATTAATCCACCGATAACGATAGGCTCTCCGCTTCTGACGGTAATGTTGGTGGGAGCAACCCTGCGAGAAAATTTCGGCAGCGTAACGGAATAACCCTCACCCTCAAAGGTCTTGTATTCCAAGAGTTCAGAGACCACAGGTAGAATCGACATCTGGACAAGGTCCGCCCCAATGATCTTGGGAAGCACCTGAAGAATCACCCCTACCGTTCCGTACTTTGGTTCGACTTCAGGTACCACCTGCCCTTCCACCACGGTCCTGGTAATCATGACATATGGTTCATCTTTAACATCATACATACCGGCCACTTCCCCGCTCATAGTAGTTATCTGAGGTTCGGAGAGAACACGGACTTTTCCCTCTTTAATGAACATATTAAGGATGGCTTCAAATTTTTCTTCGCCGGCCACCAGCCGATAAAAGGTAAAGGTGAGTGCTCCTACTCCCGTCTCGATTTCGGTAAGGGTTTTTGGCCCGTATTTAAGTGTGGTCCCCTCTCCTTCCGTTTCTACAGGAACCTTAACCCCCGTCAGTCTTTCCAAATAGGTACCAAATTCTTCAGTCACCTCCTGGCTAAGTTCCAACACTCTGGCCTTGATCCGGATTTGTCTGGTTTCCACAGGAAACCGGGGAATCATTTTCTCAATCTCAGCCAGTTTCTCCCGAGTAGCCTTAACAGTTATGCGCCCAGTGGAAGTGTCTACTAGGATGGAGGATTCCCCAAATAGTTTGATACTACAGGTTAAAAAGAAAATCCCACATGAAACTAATATGACTATTATTTTAATTGCGTTCACGGGCAACCTCCTCAATCTTACTATTCCCCTGGTCCAATGGTTCCCAAGTTCACCGAGGGAGAAGGAACCTCCATCTCCATCCATTTACCTTCCTCTTTCTTTAGCTCTATTCCCTGGATCTCCTCCGGGGGTACCCCGAGCATATTGGCTATGGCAATGGCTATGCGTTCCAGAGAACCCTCTTTGATGTAAAAGTTCCTCACCGCAACTTCCTCAGCTCGCTCCTTCATCTCCTTTACTACCTCCTCAATCCGGGGTATGTTTCTTTTTAGGTCCGTGACATAGATTATATTATTTTCCACCTGGGTCTTCTGGTCAGAACGGTTATTCTCTTCCGGACTAGCCACTTTTTCCTGAGGAATTATGATATAGTCCCGGGGGCTGCTTCTACTTTGAGCGCCTTCAGCCTGGGGAAGATGAATCTTCCCGTGTTCACTTATCACCGCTTGAAGCTCTGACTTAGCTTCCTGGGGAGTCAAGTATTTGAGGAAGAACCTCTTGGTGACCAGTTGACCTTCCAGGGTGTCTATTTCTTTGACCAACTTATCAATGTCATCCAGACTTTTCTTTACATCAACTACCACCAGGCTGGAGGTCTCCTTTTGTATCTCTACGGTTCCTTTATCAGAAATAAGATCCTCTACCTTTTCTTTTGCCAGGGAAAGGGGAGCGAAGCTGATCTTATAGGTCTTCTTGCGGGGCTGGAAGATATCAAGCCGGGCCACGATCTTTTCTATTTGGAAAAGGTGGTAGGAGGAATCCTGCACAGTAAGGGTAGAGCTTGAGGGATCTATCCTTAGCTTCCCTTCGGGGGAGAGGCTTTCTTTAACCACCTCGGCTAAATCCTTTAGGCTAGTGTATTTAATGAGGAATTTTTCCTTTTTCATCTGCTTCTGAGGAGTGTCCAGATCAGCCAAGAGCTCTTCTATCTTCTTCAGGTTACGAGAAGTATCTGTGACCATGATCTGATTTTCGGTCTCATTCACTTCTATCTTTCCCTTATCGGAAAGATAGGGGCGAGCAATTTCGGCTACTTCAGAGGCGAGGGCAAACTTGAACTCAAAAAATCTCTCCGATGGTCGGAAATGATCCAATTTTGAGATAAGCTGCCCTATCCTCATAAGACTGTATCTGGTATCGGTGATGAGGAGAGAGTTGATAGAAGGGTCGGCCTCTAGTTTGCCTGAGGGAGTTAATAAATCTTTAACTACAGAGCCCATGCTATTTGCCTGGGCATATTTTAAGCTAAAACTTTGAGCCTTCGTTTGCTTTTCTATAGTATCCTCAGAGGCAAGCATAAGTTTGATTTTCTCAAGATAGTCCTTACTATCTATCAAGATTATGGTATTGGTGATTTTATCCACCTCTGCCTTTCCCGCTTCACTAAGCAGTGATTTTACCCGATCCAGAAGCTCTTCAGCTAAAGCATGCTTTACCGTGAAGATCTCTTTTATAGGAACATACACGTCTAGAGAGTCAATCATCTTTTCTATTTTGCTAAGACTGTAGCGGGTATCGGTGATGAGGAGACTGTTGG
>JBHIEA010000099.1:0-6852 GCA_046760365.1 bacterium | reverse complement strand
AGCTTTATACTCTCTACAGGATTCTCTAATTACAAGCTGAGTATCTAAAAGAATCTCCTGTGGATCATTTTTCTGGTTGTTTAACAAGATAAAAAGTAGTCTTGCTGCTTTTTCTCCCATTTCGTAAAGCGGTTGCTTAACAGTAGTTAAAAGGGGGTCAAGCTGAGATGCCGCTTCAATATCATCAAAACCTACTATAGAAATATCCTCGGGTATCCTAAGTCCTTTTTCCTTTATAATTTTCATTGCTGCCAGAGCCATATTATCGTTAGCCACAAATACTGCCGAAGGAGGAGAGGAAAGATCCAAAAGATACTTCATACCTTCCTGACCACTTTTTTTATGAAAATCTCCCTGGAAGACCAATTTCTCATCATACTTTATATTATTTCTCTTCAGAGCCTCTTTATAACCTCTTATTCGCTCCATGGAGTGCTGGTGATCAGGAGGTCCCGTTATAAATCCTATTTTTTTATGACCAAGACCAATCAGGTATTCTACTGCCTTCTGAGCTCCACCAAAATTATCCACTCCCACACAGTTTGCCTCTAGTCCAGAAATGCCGCCGTCCACAATTACATAGGGAAATCCCATCTGTTCCAGGTCCATTACTTCTTTGAAACTGAGAGGCCAATGAGAAAGAATCAAAAGTCCATCTACCATTTTGTGTTTGGCAAGCCTGGTAAGGGTCTCTCTTTTTGTCGAACTACTTTGATATTCTCCTCTAATATCCAGTTGAAAACTGTAATTACTGGCATTTACTACATCTATTATTCCCTGAATAACTGGCATATAAAACCCACCCAGTGGGTGTTCTCCGCTTATAAAAGCACAAAGAGCTATGGTGTGTGTTTTATTTAAAGCAAATCTTCTGGCAATACTGCTGGGATAGTAGTTCAGTTTTTGAGCCGCTGTGATAACCTTTTTCCTCGTAGCTTCGCTTACCCTTTTCCTATTGTTCAAAGCAAGAGAGGCTGTAGATACAGCAACTCCAGCGAGCTTTGCCACATCTCTAATAGTGATTCCCATTTTGGCGTCCCCGTTATCGAACTGGTTTTATTTATATCTTAATTATTCTTTGTAAAATGTCAACCTTGACCTCTGTCTCTCTACGAGGTATAATGGGATGGTCAGGGCTCTTTCGGCCAAGCTCGATACCTACTGCCAGAGTCATGGAGGTCTTCTTTCATCAAAGTCTGAGCCTTCATCACAGAGTCGAAGGGAAACCTTTGTTCTCTCTGCAGGTGCCCGTGACAAATCGGGCGGCATCAATGTTGCATTACCCACGGAACATTTGTGTCAAGTGGGTCACCGATTTTTTTAATCGGAGCTCTCCCACAGAGGTAGAGTAAAAGCAATGTAAAGACAAATATGAGAGGAACAACAAATGGACTACCGAAGAATCATTCCCTGTTTAGATGTAAAAGATGGCCGTTTGGTCAAAGGGGTAAATTTTGTAGATTTGAAGGATGTAGGTGATCCAGCCGAAAACGGCGCGGCTTACAGTGAAGCAGACGCGGACGAATTAGTATTTCTAGATATTACAGCAACAATTGAAAAGAGAAAAACGCTGATTGATGCGGTAAAGAGAACGGTCGAAAGAATCTGCATTCCTTTGACCGTTGGCGGAGGCATCCGAAGTATCCAAGACATTCAAGATTTGATGGAGGTCGGCGTATCTAGAGTATCCATCAACACAGCCGCGGTTCGAAATCCCGATCTTGTCAAAGAAGCGGCCAGAAAGTTCGGCCGGGAAAAAATCGTCATCGCCATCGACACCCGCAGCTCATCTGGGGTCCCCTCTGGCTTTGAAGTAATGGTAAGCGGAGGCACCGAATCTACCGGAATCGACGCGGTCGAGTGGGCAAAAAAAGTTGAAGATCTGGGCGCTGGTGCAATCTTGCCGACAAGTATGGACACAGACGGTACCCAGGCCGGATATGACATCCCCATGACCAGAGCCATAGCCGATGCAGTGAGTCTGCCCGTAATTGCCTCAGGTGGCGCAGGAACACTTGAGCACCTCTACCAGGCCGTTGTCGAGGGGCACGCAGACGCTGTCCTTGTCGCCTCAATGGTACATTTTGGCAAATATACCATTGGACAGATGAAAAAATACCTGGCCGAGCGAGGAATCCCCGTGAAATTGTAGGGCCTGGAGGTGAAATGTTATGAGCATATTATCTGCCATTGGCAATACCCCACTCGTAGAATTGACCAATCTGAACAGAAATCCAATACTTGAGCACTATGCTATTCCAGTCAATATGTGCTAAATGCCCTCCTTAGTCTTTATCAAGTTCTTTGCTTTGTCGATGCTTGAAACAAAAGAAGTTGTTTCTCTCTTGCCTGAGTGAGATTGGATAGTCCTAGCCCAATTAACCTTATTCTTCGATTTTGAGGAGTCCTTTTCTCAAAAAGCTCTTTTGCCACCTCTTTTATAACTTCAGTAGAATTGATGGCTGAATCAAGGGTGATTTGCCTGGTGATAGTAGTAAAATCTGAATATCTTACCACCCACTCCCCAGATTTTACCCACCGATAGATTTTTCAGGAAGTTGTCTATATCCTCTTCTTCTATCACGGTGAACCCATCCGGTTTTTGTAAGCCTGAGGCGAGTTTTGACAGAAATTTGTTGGGAGCGACTCCCACCGAACAGGTAAGACCAATCTTTTCCTTAATCCCTTCCTTTATCCTTCTGGCAGTCTTTATAGCTTCCCCAAAACTTCTCGTAGTCTCAGTCAGATCCAGGAAAGGCTCTTCTAAAGAGACGGGTTCTACTTTAGAGGTGTAAGAGAGAAAGATTTCTCTAATTCTCCCCGAAACCTCGCGGTAGCGCTCAAATCTGGGAGAAAGGTATATTCCCTGAGGACAAAGTTTCCTCGCTCTAGACATGGGCATAGCACTCTTAACCCCGTGTTTTCGGGCCTCGTAGGAAGCAGTAGATACCACTCCTCTTTTACCCATCCTTCCTACAATGAGAGGTTTGTCTTTCAGGTCAGGATGGTCCAGTCTTTCCACTGAGGCATAGAATGCATCCATATCGACATGGATAACGCAGGACATTAGATCTCCTTGGTGGTGGTCAAGAGTCCCGGCATATTGTATCACAGCTGAAGGGAGACTGCAAGATAGGATAGTAGAGGGTAGAGAGCGAGAGTTTGACTTTCCCAAGCGGAGATATATCATATCAGATTAAGGCTAGCATAGGAGGTAGCTTGCCAAGAGAAGATTAGCGGCTAATGGCTCTGGGAAAGGTTGATGCTCTAGCTAAGCCGTGGTCTTTTCGGGTGGGCCGGCTTTCCTAGGAGATTCCTCAAAGGTACTAATATGCTGAAACACAGAGTGTTGGTGGTGTTGCCACTTTCTTTATTTACGGCAATGGTGGGGTTAGGAATTATTGCTCCCATTATGCCCATGTATATCCAAAGTCTCGGAGCTACCGGTATCTGGTTGGGAGTGATCTTTGCCGGCTTTTCCCTCTCCCGCCTAATCTTTATGCCTCTGATAGGCAGGCTCTCCGATAGACGGGGAAGGAAGATCTTTCTCTGTTTGGGCCTGCTCATGTATGCGCTCGTCTCGCTGGGCTACCTTGCGGCCAGAGGTCTCTACCAGTTAGCAGGAATCAGACTTCTCCATGGTTTTAGCTCGGCCATGGTTATTCCTATCGGGATGGCCTACATTGGGGAGATATCCCCTGAAGGAAAAGAGGGAAGTTACCTGGGGATATTTAACCTCTCTCTTCTTCTAGGTTGGGGAAGCGGTCCTCTAGTGGGAGGATTTTTGGTTGACTCTCTTGGGATTGCCTCCGCCTTCTATGCCCTAGGATGCCTGAGTGCACTGGCCTTAGTTCTGATTATGATCTTTCTACCTGGACAGCAGAATTGGCCCTCAAAAAGCTTGGGTCGAGAATCAACCTTGCTCAGCCAGCTTCTCAGAATACCCTCAATGAGGGCGATAATGTCTGTCCAAGCTGCTGGCGCTGCTGGTAGAGGAGCGATAATGGCATTTCTCCCGGTTTTTGCTGAATCTTTAGGTATCGAAGCTTCCAGGATCGGTTTATTGGTCTCGGTTAATATCTTGCTGGCGGCTTTGCTTCAAGGTCCCTTTGGCAAGATTGCCGATAGGTACAGCAAAGTGTTTCTGGTAGTGCTGGGAACTGCAATAGCTTCCTGCGCCATTATTATGATGCCCCTGGCTCCCAGTTTTCTGGGGCTTCTCATCCTGGGGATCGTGATGGGTGCTGGAGGTGGCATTTCTCGGCCCGCAGTAGCTGCCATTGGGGCGAAGCTGGGAAGGTCCACGGGCATGGGAACCACCATGGGCCTTTTAAGCAGCGGAATGAGTATCGGCTTCATCGTGGGATCCACGCTGGGGGGATTAGCCATGGACCTACTCGGCTTAGCCTCGGTATTCTATCTTGTGGGCGGCCTGGGTCTGATAGGAACCTTCATCTTCTATCAGCTCATGAGTTAGAACTCCTGATACTCCTGTCTACCTCTTTGGCCCTACTTACTTAAAAAGGTCTTTTCTCATGTGAGAAAGAGAAGGGAGATTTTTTCTGATCTTTTGCTGATAAGATAGATCTATCTCAGCAAAAATTAAGCTCTCTTTTTCTGGAGCTTTAGCCAGAATGGTTCCCCAAGGATCCACTATCATACTCTTTCCCCAGTAACTTTTACCCTTGCAGTCTTTCCCCGTTT
The DNA here is from genome assembly GCA_046760365.1 of bacterium. Classification (GTDB taxonomy): domain Bacteria; phylum Aerophobota; class Aerophobia; order Aerophobales; family AE-B3A; genus AE-B3B. Next base: position 2,148 of record JBHIEA010000099.1, on the reverse strand, counting down.
GATTAGGAGCAATTACATAAAATTGATTTTCTATAGCTCGTGCCTTCACCAGAGTTTCCCAGTGATCCTTACCGGTTTCAAGGGCAAAAGCTGAGGGAATAAAGACAACTTGAACTCCCTTTTTGGCTAATCTCCGATAAAGCTCAGGAAATCGGAGATCATAGCATATACTAAGACCAAAAACAGCTTCGGAAGTGGCAACCTGAACAATTTCCTTTCCTGGAGTTATCAATTCTGACTCCCGTCGCCAGGAACCATCAGGTAAAGTAACATCAAAAAGATGCATTTTTCTGTATCTGGCAATGATTTCTCCTTGAGAACTCAACAAAATACTGGTATTGTAAAAGATATTCTTACCTTTCTCTTCAGCGCTTTCCAGAATACTTCCACCAAGAAGATAAATCCTAAATTTTTCAGCTAGCTCTTTTAGCCGATTTATAGTCGGTCCTGGAACAGGCTCTGCATTTTCTTTTTTCTCCTTAAGAGTGCCGGAAAAGTTAAACATCTCCGGCAAGGCTACGATTTTAGCCCCCTCTTCAGCACTGAAACGAATAAACCGCTCTGCTTTTTTGAGATTAACCTCCTTATTGTTAACAGAGTTTATCTGAATTGCAGCTACCCCCAAAAGCTTATCGCTGGCACTCATTTTCATCTCCTTTTCGTCTGAAAAGCTATCTATCCGTCCTTCCCTCCTTCGTTTTTCCTAAGAAGATTCGAAATGGCGATACTTTTTTCCAATGCCCTTAAACTTAGACGTTTGGTTCCCTGAGGTACACTGTCTCTTTCAGATTTTTCGTTGGAGTATCTTTTCACGGCGGTTGTTTCCTTCACTTAATAATATGGTTTAATTTTTCAAATGCCTGGTCTTCTATTTTCTTGCACTTCAGAATTTTTTGACGCAGGTCGTTCCATTCGGTTTCACGGCATAAACATTTATGCTTATAACCAAACTTGCAACCTCTTTTACCTTCTGGGGCGAGATGTTTAGGTTTTCCATAATTGCCTTCGCTGAGGGATCATTAGCCAGACAGTCCATAGGAAAAGATTTCTCATCAATTATCTTGACCTCCTGAAACCCTGCCGCTTTTATGGCTCCTACGTAGTCATCCTTCATCATTGCTCCAGAGATACAGCCAATATAGGCCTCAACCGACTTCTTTATCCAATCGGGAAGCTCCTTCAACAAAACCATATCCGAGATCATCATCCTGCCACCCGGTCTTAGCACCCTGAAGGCTTCCCGGAAGACCTCTCTTTTGTCAGGTGAAAGGTTGATGACGCAATTTGAGATAACTACATCAATAGAACTGTCAGAAACCGGTAGATTCTCAATCTCTCCCAGCCTAAACGCTACATTCTGGTAGCCTCCTTTCTGGGCGTTTTCTTTTGCCTTTTCAATCATCTCGGGGGTCATGTCTACCCCAATAACTCTTCCCTTCCTACCAACTTTGCAAGCAGCAAGAAAACAATCGAATCCTGCACCTGAGCCAAGATCAAGCACGGTCTCACCTTCTTTTAGAGAAGCAAGAGCCACCGGATTTCCACAGCCAAGCCCCAAATTTGCCCCTTGGGGTACTTTTTTAAGTTCTTTCTGGGTATATCCTATCTTCTTACTAATATCCTGGGTCAAATGGCTGCTTCCACAGCACGAATTCACAGGAACAGAGCAGCAGCTTTCCTGTTTGGCAATTCTGGCATAGCCCTTTCTTACCATTTTCTTTATTTCTTTGTCTTTCATTTTGACTCCCTCCAAAGTTATTTAACAGGATCATCTTGTAATTATCTCTTTCATCATGGGACCGAGTAAATTCTTTACCATTTCTACAAAATCCTCGGCCTTAATTAAAGAAATGCAGCATACCTTCCCCTCTTTTTCCCAACTTATAACGGCTAACTTATCTCCAGCACGAATTCTTGTCTTATCTCTCACCTCCTTAGGAAGCACCATCTGCCCCCTCTCATCCACGCTTATTACTGATTCAACCTTACAGCAGCCCATGGCCGTCTCGGTTGGTACACCGCCAGGGTCTTTCTTATCTTTTTTTGCCATGAAGTTCACCTCACTCAACTCAGGTTTCAGAATATTTAAACTTTTCTGATAAATCAGTATAAACTAAAAAATTTTTTTGTCAAGTCTCTTGCATAAAT
>JBHIEA010000098.1:0-6868 GCA_046760365.1 bacterium | reverse complement strand
GAAAGGTGGTAGGAATAATTTCCCGAACGAAAATAGACCATCTTATGGCTCATAACTCGGAAAAAGCTCCCTTAAAAAGCTACCTTTCCCCTAAAGTTCCGGCTGTCTCTCCCTATATCTCGATCAAGAAAGCTCAACAGATCATGATGGAGGAAGAAACCCGAAGACTTTTGGTCCTGGAAGGAGAAAAACTGGTGGGGATCATTACCGGTTCCGACCTCTTAGAGGCTTTTCATGGGAGGAAAAAAAGCCTAAGGGTGGGCAAGAACAAGGAAGATCTTAAAAATTTACTGGAAGCAAGGATTCCCAAAAGAGTTCATCGAATCCTTCGGCAAGCTGGCCGCGTAGCTACCGAGCTCGGATGCAGAGCCTTTATAGTGGGAGGATTTGTGCGGGATCTCTTATTGGGGATAGAGAATCTGGATGTAGATCTGGTTATTGAGGGAGATGGGATCAAGTTTGCCTCACAATTTGCCCGGGAGTTGGGTGGAGAGGTAAGAAAACACCCCGAATTCGGAACGGCCGCGGTTACCCTCCCCGATGGTTTCAAACTGGATGTTGCTACCGCCCGCAAGGAGTTTTATCCCCAGCCGGCTGCCCTACCTGAGGTTGAGCCAGCTTCTTTGCAGGAGGATCTTAAACGCCGGGATTTTACCGTCAATACCATGGCCATCGCTCTTAATCCGGATAGTTTCGGAAATCTTATAGATTTCTTCGGGGGCCAGCTTGATCTTGAGCAAAGGAGGGTGAGAGTTTTACGTGAGGATAGCTTCATCGAAGACCCCACCAGAGTTTTTCGGGCAGTAAGATTCGAGCAGAGATACGCCTTTACCCTGGAGGAGCGTACGGCAAGGCTTATTGGGGAAGCGCTTAGAAGCGAAGCTTTAAGCCGATTAAGTGGAGAAAGAATTCGGGAAGAACTGATTCAAATTCTTGAAGAAGGTCAACCAAGTAGAGTCCTTCATCGAATGCAGGAGTTGGGTATCCTGGAGGCTGTTCATTTTAAACTAAAGCTTACCAAGGAAAAAGAAAAAAAAATGGACTATCTAGTGGATATCTTTGCCCGTTTTCAGATCCTTTTCCTCAGGGAAGTCAAGAGGTGGCTGGTTCGTTTGTTATTGTTGTTGGATGATATGAGTAAGGCTGAGGTAGAAGAATTCTGCCAAAGATATCGCTTTAACCGAGAAGAAAGGGATTCCCTTATCAGGGGTAGGCTTGAGGCAAAAAGGTTGGTTAGCAAGCTAAGTACTCGCCAATCACTTGCCCCGAGTTCTATCTACCATTTACTGGAGCCCTTTTCTCAGGAAGTTTTACTATTTGTCATGGCTAAAACGAGGCAGAAACTACTGGAACGCCGGATATTCCATTATCTATCAAAACTGAAGCGGATGAGAGTTGAGATAGACGGAAATGACCTTAAACGTCTGGGCTATCCACCTTCGCCAAGATTCAGTCAAATTCTGGAGGAGTTACGAAAAGCTCGATTAGACGGAAGGATAAGGACGAAGGAAGAAGAAATAGAGTATGTTAGGAATAATTTTCCGCTTAAGGAGAAAAAATGAGAGTACTGCTGCTGTTTTCTTCTCTCATAATTTTACTTTTCTCGATAATTCTACATGAATGTGCCCATGGCCTGGCGGCTGAGTATCATGGGGATCCCACAGCAAGGCAGGCAGGAAGGATCACTCTCAATCCCATTCCTCATCTAGACCCTATTGGCTCGGTCCTTCTACCAGGCATTATGATTTTGATGAGTCTTTTTGGAGCTCCGGGGTTCATATTTGGCTGGGCCCGGCCGGTTCCCATAAATCCCTATAATTTAAACGATCCCAAGCGGGATATGATGTGGATTGGACTGGCAGGTCCGGCCACCAATGTGGGCATCGCTCTTCTTTTGTCTCTTCTTTTTCGTCTTCTAGCCTTCCCAGCATCTCTAGCCGCAATCATTCTTTTTTATGGAGTTACCATCAATCTTTTGCTGGTCATCTTTAATTTAATTCCCATTCCTCCCCTTGATGGCTCCCGGATTTTGACGGGACTTCTCCCCGAGGAGTACAGTTACCGACTGAGCAGGATTGAACCTTTTGGCTTCATCATCCTGATTATCTTGCTTATAAGCGGGATTTTCAACTTTATCTTCATGCTGGTCCTCCGGTTAAGTATGCTTCTTACCGGAATGCCCTGGGGTATTTTAGGATAGCTTGGTCGAGGTTTTCCACCTTGTCATAGATATACCGCATATGGAAAAAATATCCGCAATGCAGATATGAATGAGTTATATGAAATGGCTGGTAAATACTAAAAGGAGGTGGTAAGAACAACCAATCAAATCTTCTGAAACAAGTTTTTAATGAGGGTTCTCTTGTGTTTAATAATGTTGTCATTAGAGAGGGTAGAATCGCTATCTTGCTTCTACCTCCAAAAGAAACATTATTGGACAGAGAGACGAAGAAGAAAAGGAGGTTAGAATGCAAGGTAGCAAACTTTATGTAGGAAATCTTAGTTATTCTGTAACTAAGGAGCAGTTGGAAGAGTTGTTTTCCAATTATGGTGAGGTTAGGCAAGTCAATATAATTGAAGGTAGAGGTTTTGGATTTGTTGAAATGTCTAACTCATCGGAAGCCGAAAAAGCAAAAGAAGCACTGGACGGTTCCGATTTTAAAGGACGTAGCTTGAAAGTTAACGAAGCTCGCCCGCCTAGAAGCAGACAAAGAAGGGATTACCGAAGATATTAGAGTAATAAGGCTTTTTTTATCTTAACGCCTCTTTTGCCGCGGGTAATCTCCCCGATGATCTTTGCCTTTTCACCCTGATCAGAAAGAGCTTTAAGGATGGGTTTTTCCGCGGAGGATGAGATGATGAGAACCATCCCCATTCCCATATTGAACACTCGAAACATCTCTTCTTCACTTATGTTTCCCTCTTTCTGGATGAACTTGAAAATGGGATGGGGATCCCAGCTACCCTGGTAGATTCGAGCCTCGCATTCGGAGGGAAGGATCCGTGAAATGTTTCTCATCAATCCTCCTCCGGTAATGTGGGCAATTCCCTTAATTTTAAATCTAGATGTGAGAAAAAGGAGAGGGTGGGTATAGATACGGGTAGGCTCCTGTAATTCCTCTCCCAGAGTTCGGCCCAGAGTCTTTATTCTCTGGGTAAGGCGGAAGCTTCTTTTCTCAAAAAATATCTTTCTCACCAGAGAGAATCCATTGGAGTGAAGGCCTGAGGAATGAAGACCGATGATCTTATCGCCAGGCTTAATTTGTGAGGCAGTGTCTAGATTCTCCTTTTCCACTATTCCCACCGCAAATCCTGCTAGATCATACTCTCCTTCCCCATAAAATGAGGGCATCTCGGCTGTTTCCCCTCCCAAAAGGGTGCACTCAGCGCGCTTGCAGCCCTCAATTATTCCGCTAACAATTTCTTTAGCCACGGATAGGGAAAGTTTGCCTGTAGCCAGGTAATCTAGGAAAAATAAAGGTCTTGCTCCCTGGGTGAGAAGATCGTTTACACACATGGCCACCAGATCTATCCCCACGGTATTGTGCTGACGCATCTTTTGGGCGATCTTCAGTTTGGTTCCCACTCCATCGGTGGTAGCCACCAGAACGGGATGTCTGTAGCGGGATGGGTCTAGAGAGTAAAGGCCGGCAAATCCTCCTTTGGTAGGGAGAACCCGCGCCCCCATAAAAGAGACGATTTTATTCTTTATCCACCCACTAAATTTTTCCCCTTTTTCTATATCCACCCCAGCCTGACGATAAGTTAGTGATTGCTCTTCCATTTTATTTTTCTACGAACTAACCCTTTTAGTCTCAAATATATACTTGGTTCGGGGACGAACCTCAAAAGGATAGTCACCACTAAAGCAGGCAGTACAGTAATTCTTTGGACTCTTAACGCAACTCAAAAGTCCCTCTAAACTCAGGTACCCAAGACTATCTGCCTCCAGCTTTTGCCTTATCTCCTCTACACTATGAGAGGAAGCGATGAGCTCTCTTTGAACCGGGGTATCAATTCCAAAAAAGCAGGGAAATTTAATGGGGGGAGAGGAGATCCGGAAATGAACCTCCTTTGCTCCTCCCTCTCTTAAGAGACGAATTATCTTCTGGGAAGTGGTGCCTCTGACGATAGAATCATCCACCAGAACAATTCTTTTACCCTGAAGGACGTCGCGGATGGGATTTAACTTTATCTTCACCTCCATATCCCGAATGAACTGAATGGGCTGGATGAAGGTTCTTCCTATATAATGATTTCTGGTTAGCCCCATACCATAGGGAATGTTGCTTTCTCGAGCATAGCCCAGGGAAGCCGAGACCCCTGAATCCGGAACCGGAATGACCAGATCTACCCGGGATGGCCTCTCCTGAGCCAGGCGTCTTCCTAGTCTCTCCCTTACCTCATGAACGCTCTCTCCAAAGACGAGACTATCAGGGCGGGCAAAGTAGATGTGCTCGAAGATACACTGGGCAATTCTTTCCTTTGGTCCCAGAGAGAAAGATTTTAACCCCTCTTTGCCTATCACCAAAATCTCCCCGGGCTCCACCTCTCTTAGGTATTTTGCTCCCAGAAGATCAAAAGCACAGGTCTCCGAAGCTAAAAGAGTACTCTTCCCTAGCCTGCCCAGAACCAGAGGACGAAATCCCTGGGGGTCTCGGGCTCCAATAAGTTCATGACCAGAAAGAAGGAGCAGGGAGTAGGCGCCTTTTACTCGCTTTAAAGCCTTCAAAAGAGCCTGCCTTTTCCCTAGAGATTTGGCAAACTTGGTGAGTAGATGAACGATGATCTCGGTATCCATGGTGGACTGAAAAATCGACCCTCCTGATTCAAGTTCTTCTCTTAGCTCTTGGGCATTGATAAGATTTCCGTTGTGAGAAAGAGCGATTCCTTCTCCAAAGAAACTGACCAGCAAGGGCTGTGTATTGGCCAGGCTAGTTGATCCCATAGTTGAATAACGATTATGCCCGATTGCCAGATGCCCCGAAAGAGATCCTAATACCTCATTATTAAAAACTTTGTCCACCAGGCCCATTCCCCGATGTGCGGCCACATTAAATCCATCGGAAGAGGCTATTCCAGCACTCTCCTGCCCCCGATGTTGAAGGGCGTAGAGCCCGAGATAAGTAAGCCTGACTGCCTGGCGATGATTATAGATCCCGAAGATGCCACATTCTTCGTGCAAGACCTCTCCTCCTTCGGCTATTCTATAACTTCCCCCCACCTCTGTCAAATTAAAAGACCCTTTCCAGAAGGCTATTCCCAGTAACTAGTGGCTGACTCAAAATTTTCCTGAAAGACGTGACCAAACGGTTCAATGTAAAAAATGTGATAGAAGTTTTATAGGGAAGGCCTCCACCATCATCTTTTTGGTATAAAGTTCAGTAACTCTGGGGGACGGCTCTTTCTCCCTTTTCCTTTTGATGACCTCGATGATCTGCCTCAGGAAAAAATTTAAGGAGCACAGCTACACCTTATGCTGTCAGGAGAAAAGGAAGGGCTAGAAGGGTTTTGATTGAATATTTAAAACCCTGGGAGGTGCCTTGCTTCTGCCTCTAACATCTCATTCACCATCTTTTTGATTTCATCAAGGGTGAGAATACTGGAAGTTAGAGGATCAAATGTAACTGCCTGCAAGAGCGCATCTTTGTCGCCGGTTAAGGCAGCCTGAACTGCAAGATCCTGTACGTTTATATTGGTCCTGTTTAAGGCTGCACATTGAGAGGGAAGATTCCCTATATAGCAGGGATGGATGCCGCTTTTGTCTACCAGACAGGGAACCTCCACACAAGAGCCTTCCAGAAGATTGGTGATCAGTCCTTTGTTTTCTACATTACCGTTTATTCTGCAGGGTTTTCCTGTGTGAAGAGAATAGATGATTTGCGGTGCGTATTCATCGCTTTTTTCTACGGCAATTTTTTCCTTGCCAGCTATTTGATCCCTTATTTCCTTGATATAGGGATCAGGTGCTTTTTTGTAGTCGAGCCACCATCTATAGAGTATCCCCAGTCCTTCCATTTGCTTTTCATCTTTGCGAAAGTAAGGAACATACTCGGACATATGGTAAGGAGACTCAGTAACAAAGTAACCAAAATGCTCCATGATTTTAAATCTAACTATATCCTTCATTCCGAACTTTCTGTATCCCCCAATGACTCTATCCCAGAGATTCTTATCTTTTGCGACTCTTCGTAGAATAGGATACGCATCTTCACCCTTCCATTTGAGCTCAAGGAACCAGGCCATATGATTTATCCCGGCTACCCAGTAGGATAACTCCTCATAGGGGATCTGCATATAAGAGGCAAGTTGTTGTGCTGTACCCTGAACGCTGTGGCAAAGCCCCACTTTCTTGATATCGCTTATCCTATTCATGGCCCAGCAGTTGATAGCCATGGGATTGGTGTAGTTAAGAAGATAAGCATCCGGGCAGAGCTTTTCCATATCCTTACATATCTCCACCATTACGGGAACGGTTCTTAAGGCTCTAAATACACCTCCAGGACCTATAGTATCACCGACATTTTGATTTATTCCATACCTATCAGGTATCCTGAGATCGTTTAGGTAAGCATCGAGTCCTCCCACTTCAAGGGTAACAATTACATAGTCCGCATCTTTTAAGGCTTTCCCGCGATCCGAGGTTGCTTCAATTTTTGCTTTTGTTTCCCTACTTTTAGCCATCTTTTCAGCAAGATGAGTGATGAAAGTCAACCTTTTCTCATCAATATCCATTAGGGAAATGGTGCTTTCTGAAAGTTCCGGAAAGGAGAGAATGTCCCAGAGCAGTTGACGAGAAAATACCAGACTCCCCGCTCCAATAATAGTGATCTTTGGCATTTTTTGACTCCTTAAAATTATGTTCTTA
>JBHIEA010000097.1:0-6891 GCA_046760365.1 bacterium | reverse complement strand
GGCATAGCTGCCCCCACCTCGACCTTATCTACGTCCGGGCCAATGATCTCGATCTTACCGTCTTCTACCTCCGCCATGGACTTTCCTCTTAAGAGCTCGAAGGCAGTGCTGCGCTTTCCTCCAAATTCAACCTGCATCTGTTCTTTTCTTACTCTTTCTCCCTCAAATCCTGCTCCATAAGGAACCGGGATGGGAATTTCAGTAACCTTGATCTCTAGACCCCTTGTCTCAATAGATTTGCTCACTATTTTTTCCCGGGGAATGTTGGAGACCACGTGTTCATAAGTACAAATTCCCGTGGGTAGAATCTCGGGAAGATCTACGTCTGAAATGGTTGGAAAACCAAAGTTAATCGCTCCGGCTGCCGTGGCATACTTTTCATCAGTTATCACCTGATCCTTATCTACTCCGGGATCGACACCCAGAGCCAGAACAAAGGCATGGACCCTTGCCTTATTATAAAGGAGAATTTCCCTTGCCTTTTCTAAATTTCCCGGTTTGATTCCTCCAAAGGTCATGGCTGCCCGGGCGGCAAAATTTAGTGAATGAACCGCTGCACTGGTATCTTTTCCATAGGGGACAAGGAAAGTATCCCAGTTCATCTCGATCCCCTCCTCAGCTAATTGTTCAGCCATACTCCTGCCATTGGAACTGGAGGCCATAAAGACGAGAATATTCTTCTCCTGCAAGGCACGAGCCAATTGAATCGCTTCTTCGTTAGTGGGAAGAGCCCCTGCACAGGCAGCGAATCCAGGCATTCTTCCATCCACCAGTTTGATTCCCTGAGTTCGAAGGATAGTGTCATCGGTAAATCCTAACCATATTCCCTTTGGTTCATCCCCGGTTAAGTATTTCAAAGCCTCAATGGCTTCTTCAGCTATAAGGGTGGCTATTCCTGCATCTAAGGCGTTTCCCAGATAGGGCAGCCACAATTTCTTAGTTGGTTCTGGAGGTAGAAGTCGCCTTGCTTCCTTGAGAGCCCTTCCTAGGTCCCGAAGAGTCTTAACTTCCATCCCCAATAGAGCATAAATAAGGGGAAGATAATAAGCTGTGTTGGGAAAGGCTACCTTCTCATCCGGTCCTTTTTCCTCAATGAGTTTATTTAATTTTTCTTCGGCCTCTTTCACATACTTATGTGCTCCTCTAATGGCTGCCGAAGCAATTATTCTGGACATTGATAACCTCCTTAGACCTTGGTTAAAAAGTTTCTGGTAACCGTTGTTTTAAGCCAGCCTAATTTATTTCCCAATTCGGATTTTTTACAATCCGGGCAAATTTCAAAGAGATCCTGGGGAAGGTGAAGATCTTTCTTCTTCAAAAAATCCATCTCTATTTCAGGGACAAAAAAATTGTCGCATACCTTACATCTCTTTCTCTTAAGTTCGGTACGCCAGAGAGGAATCTTTCTTAAGTTTTGATGATCCTCAATTTTTATGGCCCCGGTGGGACAGACAGTCGCACAAGCACCACAGCCTATACAAACATCAGACTGTACCTGGTAAGGGGTGGTAACCTGCCTCTTTGTTCCCCGGTTAATAAAGCCAATGGCGCTCACACCTACCACTTCCTGACATACCCTCACACACAAGCCACAGAGAATACATTCTTCATTATCCACCTGGAATCTAGGCTTTTCTATTCCTATTTTTTTTGCCAGATCCTGGATTGGTTTTACATTGGGGCACCTGGCTAAAAGCAATTCTAAAATTAGTCTTCTTGCCTTTCTTACCTTTTCTGAATTGGTCTTGACTTCTATTCCTTCCTGAACCGGATAAGTACAGGCAGCACTTAGCCTGGACCATCCTTTTCTTATGATCTCCACCGTACAGACTCTACAGGCCCCGTAAGGAGTTAATGCTTCATGATAGCAGAGGGTGGGGATTTCAATGCCAGCTTTGTTAGCTGCTTCCAAAATGGATAATCCCTCCTCCGCTTCAATGGCTTGACTATCTATAGTTAATTTTATCATCTTAGCTCACTATGATAGCCTCAAATTTACAACTATCCAGGCAAATACCACATTTTATACATTTGGCTTGATCTATGCGATGGGGCTCTTTTCTCTTTCCTTCAATTGCCTCTTGTGGACACAGCTTTTTGCAGACAAGACAGCCCTTACACTTTTCCCTGTCGATAGAATAGGTAATTAAATCTCTACACACCTTTGCCGGGCATTTTTTATCTTTAATGTGAGCCTCATACTCATCCCTGAAATAGCGGATAGTGGTCAAGACTGGATTGGGAGCAGTCCCTCCTAAGGCGCATAAAGAGGTATCGGCTACTACCTCGGAAAGTTCCTCCAGCAGCTCAATATCTCCCTCTTCGCCCTTTCCTTGCGTGATATAGGTTAATATCTGAAGCATCCTTTTGATGCCTTCCCGGCAAGAGGTGCATTTGCCGCATGATTCATCCTGGAGAAAGCTCAGGAAATATTTAGCTACATCAACCATGCAAGTATCTTCATCCATAACAATCATTCCACCTGAGCCCATCATTGACCCCACGCGGGTGAGCTCCTCAAAATCTACCGGTAGATCTATTAACTTTTCAGGAACGCATCCTCCAGAGGGTCCTCCGGTCTGAACGGCTTTGAATTTTTTTCCATAGGGAATTCCTCCCCCAATATCATAAATGACTTCTCTTAAAGTAATACCCATAGGAACTTCAACTAAACCAGTGTTTTCTATCTTGCCTACCAAGGAAAATATTTTTGTCCCTTTGCTTTCCTTGGTGCCGATCTTTGAGTACCAATCGGCTCCTTTAGCAATGATTAAGGGAACATTGGCCCAGGTCTCAACGTTATTGAGGTTAGTGGGTCTTTCCCACAGGCCACTTTCTACGGTGTGAATATGTTTTGCCCGGGGTTCGCCAACTCTTCCCTCAAGGGAAGCCATGAGAGCAGTTGATTCACCACAGACAAAGGCTCCCCCTCCTCTATTTATTTGAATAGTAAAATTGAACCCCGAACCAAGAATATTTTTCCCTAGAAATCCATACTCTGCAGCTTGCTTAAGAGCCACCTTTACATTCTTTACGGCCAAAGGATATTCGTTGCGTACGTAAATATATCCTTCCTTCGCTCCTATAGCATAGGCTCCAATAATCATTCCTTCTAATACACTATGGGGGTTCCCTTCCAGAAGGCTTCTATCCATATAGGCTCCAGGATCACCTTCATCGGCATTACAGACGACATACTTAATGTCTCCCGGAGCATTTCGACAATAGTACCATTTTCTGCCGGTAGGAAATCCACCACCGCCTCGCCCCCTCAGACCTGCTTGGGTAATTTCTTCGATAACCTCTTCCGGAGACATACTGAAAAGCACTTTTCTTAGGCTGTAGTATCCACCAAGGCGGATATAGTCAGACACACTAGTAGGATCTATCTTGCCATTGTTCCCGAAAATTAGTCGTTTTTGTTTTTTGTAAAAGGGAATCTCATGCTCATATTTGATTTTTTTACCTTGGCCAGGCTCTCTATAAAGTAATCGATCAATGACATTATTTCGCACAACTGTTTTCGAAACAATTTCTGGCACATCATCCGGTTTAACCTGCTGGTAGAAGATCCGTTTTGGATGAATCACCACTAAAGGTCCTCTCTCACAGAAACCGTGGCAGCCTGTCGTTCTAATGTCTACCTTCGCATCTAACTTTTGCTTGCCGATCTCTTCTTTAAAGGCGTTGATTACTTTTTCACAGGCATATGCTCGACACCCAGTTCCACCACAAATAGCTACACAGGGCTTGCTCAAATCATGGCCTTTTCTTAGGGATATTCGAAGACTTTCTAAGTCTTGCAGGGTTTTGATCTTCTTCACTTATTCTTTCCTCTATAGTTTTTCAAGACCTTCTCCACTTTGCCTGGAGTCATTTTACCGTGGTACTGCCCATCAACTACCATCAAAGGCCCCAAAGCGCAAGCTCCAAGACAATTGACGGTCTCTAAAGTGAACATAGAGTCCCTACTTGTCTGGCCGGATTTAATACGGAGGTCGCTTTCTATCCTTTCCAGAATTCTTACTGCCCCTCGCACATGACAGGCGGTGCCCAGACAAACATTGATGATATGCTCACCCCTCGGTTTCAAACTGAAAGACTTGTAAAAGCTGGCAATGCTGTAGATTTGAGTCAAAGGAATATTTAAGCTTTCCCTCACCCGAAGTAAAGCCTCTTTAGGTAGATAATTATATTCTGCTTGGACGTCCTGCAGGATACCAATTAAAGCGCTCTTTTTTCTCTTGTATCTATCGATTATTTCATCAACTATCACCGGGTTCATTTATTCTCCTCCGGCTGGATTCTTCCCTTGTCAAAGTCCACCAAAAACTCTCTTCTTTTCTCTTTAATGAGTGTTTCAATTTCTATAAACTTCAAGGCTCCGGTAGGACATGCTTCCACGCAAGCCGGGAGTCTACCCGCTTCTGTTCTTTCCCGACAAAGATTGCACTTGATGATGACTTTTCCAGCCCGATCCATGCCAATCACCCCGAAAGGGCAGACTAGAATACACCACTTGCAACCGATACAAAGCTCTTTTTTGACCGTCGCCGGCTGTCCGGGTCCAACTTTTTCCAGAGCATGGGTTGCACATACCTGAACACAGGGGGCATCTTCACAATGTCGGCATTGTAGGGGTGCGCTTAGCTCGCCCGCTGTTTCTACTGTCACCCGATATTGGGGAAGTGGTACCTCTTCGATAGCTTTAAATAAATCATCAGATTTTGAATGAGCCACTGCGCATTGCAGCTCACAACTTTTACACCCCAGACATCTTTCTACATCCACTACTATAATGCCTTTCATTTAATCTCCTTTTCACTGGTACATCATCGGCCTTAACTTCAAAGCTTGGCGTTTCTTATTCATATGATCAATCATCAGGTGAGCAGCTTTGACCGGATCGGACTCAAAGGAAAATTTTCCACCCACTATCTCCTCCAGGCCACCACATATAAGGTCAGTAACATTTTTTGATCCGCGGACCGGATGAGGAGTTCCAAAGACAGTGAAAACTCCCGAGGCTACAAAGTAAAAACCAATAGAAATGGCTTTCTCGCTCATCCACTCTGGAGCCGCACCGGCAACTGGCAGATCGCTGATATCTTCCCCCAGTCCTCCTTCATTCACTACATTGGTTAGAGTGATCAAGATGCGACTATTATCAACACAGGAGCCAACATGCAAAACGGGAGGAATTCCTACCGCCTCACAGATTTCCTGAAGGCCCTTACCTGCATATTTGAAAGCTGCCTCTGGCTGAAGGAGACCTGCTTCAGCATCGGCAATAGCCGAGCAGCCCGTTACTACCACAAGTACATCATTTTTAATTAGTTCCTTAGCCATCTCTATATGAGAATAGTTATGCCTTAGGTTGGGATTATTACAACCCACGACACCAGCCGCTCCCCTTAATCTTCCCTGAATGATAGCATCGTTGAGAGGTCGATAAGTGGCTCTATATCTCCCTCCCAGGAAATTGAATACGCTTTCTGCGGTGAATCCCGCTACCAGATCCTGGTTCTCTCGGGGTATCTCCACCCCGTTTTTATTCCTATTTTTATAGTTCTGAACTGCCAGCTTGAGGATCTCTTTGGCCGTCTCATAGGCTCTTTCTTCTTGAAATTCAATATGAGTCACTCCAGGGAACTTGCACTTAGGTGAGGTTGTAACGAGTTTGGTATGAAAACAGCTGGCGACACTGGATAGGGCCGGCATCAGGCATTGTACGTCTACCATCATCACTTCCACTGCTCCGGTAATGAGAGCCAGTTCCTGCTGGAGAAAGTTTCCTGCTACCGGAATGCCGTGTCGCATAAGGATCTCGTTAGAGGTGCAGCAGATTCCCACTACATTGATGCCCCCGGCTCCATTCTTTTTCAAGAGACCGAGAAGCTCAGGGTCATGGCTCGCCTCCACCACTACCTCAGATAGGGTTGGCTCATGCCCATGAACTACCACATTGACCTCATCCTCGGCCAGAACTCCTAGATTTGATTTTGCCGTAAGGGGCTCCGGCGTCCCAAAGAGAACATCGGAAATTTCGGTAGCTATCATAGAACCTCCCCAGCCATCGCTGAGGGCAACTTTCAGGCCATGAGTAAGAATATTTCTATACTCATTCCCCACGCCCATGTGAGTGCGATGCATCATCTCCACTATCTCTCTATCCACACCTCGCGGTAGAAGTCCCAGCTTTTTCCAGAGCTGGACCCGCTTTTTTGGTGCCCTGAGACTCATCTTCAGTTCGCCGTGTTGCTGGCCGAACTCACTTAAGGCCTTATTTGCTAAATCTTCTGCTATCTCTTCTTTTTTTCTTCCCTCCACCTCTATCCCGTATTCGGCAGCTAAAGCAGTTAACTTTTCCTCATCTTTAATTTTGTAGGCACTTGCCTTCCCCTGAGCGGCTAACCACAAAGCATGGGCAACATCACGGCCGTGATCAGAATGAGCAGCAGCTCCAGCAGCAATCATTCTAGCTAGATTACGGGCCACGATAGTGTCAACATTAGCTCCACAGACCCCAGCCTGGGGTCCTTCTCCAAAAGGGTCGATTCTGCAGGGACCCATGTTGCAGAGTCTGCAACATATCCCCAGTTTTCCAAAGCCGCACTGGGGCTGCATCGCATCATGACGGTCCCAGGCAGTCATAATACCCTGTTCTTTAGCTCTTTTTAATAGCTTTTGGCTGGCAGGATCAACAGACCTTTCCTTAATCTCAGCCATGTTCACTCTCCTTTTCGGTCAAGAATATCTCAGGATTCTTCCCCTTCGTCGCTGTATATCAGCTTCGGATTGTTTCTGCTCGTCTTCTCATTGCCTACAGCACCTCACGGTCCGGGAAAGACGTGAAACTCGTCGCTGCCTTACGGCACCTTGCGGTCCGCT
>JBHIEA010000096.1:0-6909 GCA_046760365.1 bacterium | reverse complement strand
TGGGATTACCTGGAACTACTCTTCTATTTGAGAGAATATGACTATCAGGGCTGGATTAGTATGGATGTCTCCCCCAAGAACCTAAGCCCGGTAGAGGTCTTCACTACCAGTATTGAATTTATGAGAAACATTGAGCAGGTGTTGAAAAATATCGACCCCTCACACGTTTTTCAATTAATGAAAGAAAGGAGCACCCCCAAGATTTTCTCCTACCTTCAAAATAAAACCTTAAACTTGAGCTGACCACTAGCAAAAAAGGGAGGGTAAAGAAATGAGACTCGGGATTAACAACTCTATATGGGAAATAACTGGCATTAGCTTGCATGAGAGTCTGGATAAGATAAACTCTCTTGGATTTAGGTATGTTGATGTTTTAGCTTGCGGGAGTAGTGATCCCCGGACATTGAACCAACCTGAGAGAAGAAAAATCGCCTACAAATTTAAAGACCTGGGTTTGACCTCTTCAGGAATGGTCATGCTGGTTCCGGGGAATATTGCTTCCCCCGACTCTAAGGAGAGGGAAAACTGCCTTTCCTATCTAAGATCTTGCGCTGAATTCCAGGCCGAGCTGGGAGGAAGACAGGTTCTCCTGGGATTTGGTGGAGGATGGAAAACTCTCGAAACCGGTCGGGAAGAGGCCTGGGTTAACGCGGTTAATTTCATCAAAGACTATTGTGAGTGGCTTTCTGATTTTGATATTTTTTTGACTTTAGAGCTCGATCCTTCGGTCTACTTTGTCATCAATGACACCACCTCCATGGCTAAAATGATCGAGCAGGTAGACGCTCCCAATTTATTTGCCAATATCGATATCGGGCACCTGGCTATTACCAGAGAACCTCCCCGAGCTTTGGAAAAATTAAAAGATAAAGTTCTGCATGTCCATATAAGTGACAATGACGGTAAGGCCCACGCAAACTGGATAATTGGCAGGGGAGTAACTCGAGTTCCTGATTATCTGCGAAAGCTAATTGAGATGGGGATTGATGAAACCTGCGCTAGATATAATGAGGCAGCAGTAGCGTCTCTTGAACTGGGAGAAATTGGGCAGAAGGTCAAAGATCCTGATCAATACGTACAGGAAAGCCTTGAATACCTTTGTAGCAATGTTCCCGAGATTACCAAATAGGGCACGAAATCAGGTCTTGATTTTTGAATCTTTGCCGCTTGAGCTATCCATGCGACGGCCTGCCCATCCGCAGTCTTCAGACCATGCGTACCAAAACCATTCACACCGCAGCTTCTACGGTCTCACTCCAAGAATTAAATTCACAATTCAAGACCTAACCCCTCACCCGCCTTTTCGTTCGCTGAACCGCCAATCCGGATCTGAATTCGTATCTAAGCCGTCTGGATCCCTTGTCCAGTGAGGAAAATCTTTTGACCTTCCTCTAAAGGTCTGGGTCAAAAGACCTCCATATCTACCCAAAGATTAAAATCCTTGACCTCTCTACAGGAAAGAATTTTACAAAACTTGGAGATTGAGTTAAAATGTGGACACTAACTAAAAATTCAATTTTAATCTTAAAGCCTTCTGGCCTAAGAATAAAGAGTCATTTTGAAGCATATAACTTCGTTTAAAAGTTAAAGGGCTCAAGCTTTAAGAGAAGAGAATACCGAGTGGAATTAAACGGTAAAATTGCCTTAGTTACTGGATCAGCAAGAGGGATTGGCAAAGCCATCGCCGTGAAGTTTGCCCAGGAAGGAGCCAGGGTGGCTCTAAATGATATAAATGCTGAAAATCTGAAAGAGGCAGCAAGAGAAATCCAAAAGGTTAGTAGAGAAAAAATAGTTTACAAGAAGGCCGATGTAAGCAAAAGTAAAGAGGTTGAAGAGCTAAGCCGCTATGTGGTGGAAAAATTAGGAGTCATAGATATTCTTGTTAACAACGCTGCTATATCGAGAATTGTCTCCTTTCTGGATACCAGTGAACCACTATGGGACAGGATCATGGAGGTCAATCTTAAAGGTGCTTTTCTCTGTTGTCAAGCGGTGATCCCCGGGATGATAAGAAAGAGGGGAGGTAAGATCATCAACCTGAGTTCTCAGTCTGGGAAAAGGGGAAGCGAATGGCACGCTGCCTACTGTGTCTCCAAGTTTGGAATTATCGGCCTTACTCAGAGTCTGGCTCTAGAGCTTGCTCCCTACAAGATCAACGTCAATGCCGTCTGTCCAGGGGTAGTATTTACTCCTCTCTGGGAGGAACAGGCATCTAATCACGCCCGAAGAAGGGGAATAGACAAAAAACAGGTTAAGGAAGATCTGATCAAAAACATTCCTCTGGGTAGACTGGGCACTCCAGAAGATGTAGCCAATCTAGTCGTATTTCTGGCTTCTTCACGTTCTGACTACATGACCGGCCAGGCCATAAACCTCAGTGGAGGGTCAGTTTTAGACTAGCTAAAAAGGTAAATGATATGGCAGACTACTTAGTGGGTACCGATGTAGGAACAGGAGGGACAAAATCGGTAGTAATGGATGGGGAAGGAACCATCTTGGGAAGTCACTATGTTGAGTATCCTCTTATTTTCCCCAGACCAGGTTGGGCTGAACATAACCCTAAGTGCTACTGGAGTGCTGTCGCTGATACGATAAAGGCTTCCATTAAAGAGTCCAAGGTTAGTCCCCAATATATTCGGGGGGTGAGCATAAGTGCTCTTTCTCCAGCCTGTATACTGGTGGATCGGAACCTAAATCCTCTGCAGAATGCTCATATCTGGATGGATAGAAGAGCCACCACTGAATGTCAGTGGCTTAGAGAAAACCTCGGGGAAGAGGTAGTATTTGAGCTTACGGGAAACCCTATTGATCCTTACTATGCTGCTACTAAGCTTATGTGGGAGAAAAAGAATCGACCTGATCTATATAAAGAGGCGTATAAGCTGCAAACAGCGGCAGATTATCCGGTAGCAAAACTTACGGGAAAGGCTCTCACCGATTATTCGAATGCTTCTCTATTTGGAATAGTTTTTGATATTGTTAATCGCAGGTGGAATGAGAAAATGATTGAGAAGGTAGGTCTGGATCTAGATAAATTCCCCGAGCCGCATCCCTGCGATCAAGTCATCGGTGAGGTTACCAGAGAGGCAGGGAAAGAAACGGGTCTTATTCCTGGTACCCCGGTAGTAGCCGGAACAGTCGATTACAATGCGGCCTCCCTGGCTATGGGAGTCATTGAAGCCGGAGATAGTTCCTTAGTCATGGGAATGGGAGGAGTGTGGGGAGTGGTACATGAAGAACCTAGATTCACTAAAAATTTGGTCACTATTATTCCCACTGCTTACAGTCGGCGAAGATATACCACCGCAGCTACTCTGACCTGCTGCGCGGCCTTGATGAAGTATTTTAGGGATACTTTTGGGCAGGTCGAGCAAACTGCAGAACGACAGTTGGGGGTAAGTGCTTATGAGATAATGAACTTGGAGGCGGAAAAGGTTTCTCCCGGGAGTGATGGACTAATTATCCTTCCCTATCTCATGGGTGAGCGGGCTCCCATTTGGGACCCCTTGGCCCGGGGAGTATTGTTTGGTCTTTCTCTTGCTCACGGCAGGGGACACGTCATCAGAGCCATGATGGAGTCGGTGGGTTATGCAGTTTTACACAGTATAGAACTGGTTAGGCAAGGCGAGGTAAGGATAGATGGTCCTCTTTTTTTGGGAGAAGGTGGAGCACAGTCCTCTTTATGGAGACAAATTATCTCGGATATCCTTAACGCAGAATGTGCCTATATCGAAGAACCCAGGGGAGCTCCAGTGGGAAATGCCATCAATGCTGGAGTTGGAGTGGGTATTTTCAAGAACTACGACATAGTCAAAGATTGGCTCACTGTCACTAATAAGACAAAACCTGATCCAAAGCTTCATAAGTTTTATCATAAAATTTACCAGATCTACCGACAGCTATACCCCGCTTTGAAAAATCACTATAAGGAGCTGGCTGAGGTAACCGGATATACCTAAAGCCAAGAGAATACTTTACTTCCCAAAATCCCTCTGGTATTTAAAAGTATCGGAATTTCAAAAGTTTCTCTGGATTGCTATCAAGCGGGATGGCGAAAAAGGGGGGGGAGGCCTGAAATCTCTTGCCCTGAGCGGACGGGCAGAGTGCCGAAAGGCAGCGAAAGGCGCCTCTCCCAATCGAGCCGTTGAGGAGGCATTCCGAAGGAATCGGCGAAGCCCTGTTTTCGCCTTAAGTATCCTGTCAATAATGTTTAACTCTAGCAGAAGTCTTAAACACATCGAAGTATCTTACTAATTCTTTCATATAGACCACGACATTCTCTGGTTTAAAGGTTCCGGTCTCGGTTACTATTTCGGTTATTAGCTCAGGTGGGGTAAGATCAAAGCCTTCTTCTAATTTAACCTGCTTGCTACTGACTCGAGGATTAAATTTAAGCGTCTCACAAACTACATAAAATGGTAGTCTGTCTTTAGCCGCCAGGGCAAGCTCATAGGTGGGTAGGCCATTAATAAGACTGCCATCTGAGAGTACAGAGTCAGCACCCACTAAGACTTTCTTTACCTCAGTTATACAATTCCTTATTGCAGTATCAGGAATGACTCGAGCAAAAATTTTCTGCTGGCAAAGCTCCTCAGCCATTATTTTACCGTAAGATTTATCTCTGTGCCTGGATTCTAAAACCCAAACCCGAACGTGTTTTTCATCACCATGGGCTATCCTAAGGACTTCTTTAATGGTTGAGCTGTAGCTACAAGTCATTATCCTGTCATTATCTTCGATTATTTTGGCTGCATGAGTTGCCGCTTTTTCAAGCCCAAGCTTAGAGAACCTTTCAAGCTCCTCTGTTTTAGAATAAGCAAGATCCTTTAAGAAATCGAGTTCTTTTTCCTCAGATGCCTGAAATACCTCATAGACGAGGTGTGCTGCCAGGTTGGCTATGGGAGCCATGTTGGGACGTACCTTTGTTAGCCTATCTCCAACACTTTTCAGTCTTTCAAGAAAATCCTCCTTGGTGACGGAACCTTTTTGAATCACCAACTTCAACACTTCTAGGGCCTTTCTAGATAGATGGCTCGCTCCATGTACCCGGTCAGCTTTAATCTCATCAATTTGCCTGATAACTTCACTCATAACATTAATTTTCATTTTCTTCTTTTATAGACCACAATTTATGGGCCAAATTTTCTATATAACCTCTGTTCTCCAGCGCGTCTCTCCATTTGGCAGGGATAGCTTCGATTCCATGATAGGCCCCGGAAATTGCTCCGGTCATAGCTCCGATGGTATCGGTATCTCCCCCCAATTCAACTGCGAAAATAACCGCCTGCTCAAAACTATCCGGATGGGAAAGAAAAGAAAATATAGCTGTAGGAACTGAATTAAAAGCTTCGATCGAGTTGCCCAGCCCTTTGACAACTCTAAATTTGTCAGCCTTACCCCTGAGCAGTCCCTCGATTCTTTTGAGCTTCGCTCGATAAACCTCGCTTTCTACAGCATGATGAAGCCTCTCTAAGAAAACACCAGCCTTAAAAGAACCTGATGCTAAAGCATTTATAGCTAAAGCTATGGCGAGGGCCTGCAAAAATCCCCCTTCTTTTCCCAGGGGATGACTATGGGTAATTTGGCTTGATTTATGAGCTACCTCTTTTAACTTCTCCAGATTATCATGGTAGAAGAGTCCTACCGGAGCAATCCGCATGGCAGAACCATTCCCGTAGGAACCATCTGAATAAAGCCTTCTCGTAGCTTCCTCAGGCGGGATGCCGGACTTTATCCATCTAAAAATCCGAGGTGGTCCCGGACCGTAGCCGCGGAAAGGCTCTTTCTCGTAGTTTTTGATAAAGGTAAGGGTCATATCCTCGGCATCAAAACCCCTCTTTTTTATGAGAGACTCAGCCACTCCTATCATCATATGGGTATCATCGGTATATGTTAGCCTGGATCTATTGACCGTAACTTTGATAGACTCTATTCTTTGCCATCCTTCCCAGGATGAGCCTAACCCATCCCCTACCCCTGTCCCTACCATACTACCAAGAAATTTCGACCTTAAGGTAAACCTATCCATTTCTTTATTGGGTTATTCTCTAAAAAAGAACAGCACCTGTTTCTGGTGTGGTTAAAACTTCTCATGAAGGTTAGGATTAAGTGGGCCAAGAAAAGCAGCTACTATCTTTTCTTTTATGATTTACTCTTTACTAGCTTACCCTCTCCCAGGTCTCTTTCAATTTGGGCACCGTAGAAAATCTGGCCAAATCTTCTGGAAGTATCCATTTTGCCTCTCTGTGTTCCCAATCAATTCTGATCCTGGTAGGGTCTTTAACTCGAAAACGGTAAGAATGAACGATCCATTTTCTTCCGAGATCCTCGTCCACAACTTCCAAAACCTGGCCTTTTTTTATTAGCTCAAGAGCGGGACGAGAAAGACCCGTTTCTTCGCGTATCTCTTCCAGTGACTGCTCAAAGGGGGTGTTTCCTTCTTCTATGTATCCACTTACCCCGGCCCATTTTCCCTGGTAGGTACCAACCGCTTGGCTCCTTCTAAGGATTAAGATCTTATTATCGTATTCAAGAAAAGAGGTAACCACGTGTTTTTCTTTCATAATAGATATCTTTCAAGGATAGTGCTTTAACAGATGGTGTTTCAGCATTGACAGAGCTTGCTGTGCAGCACTTTGCTTATTCTGGAGTCTCGTTCCCTCAAACTGATATTTCTGGGAAAGAGTGCCCCATTTGGATGAGAGCCCAATGTAAAATAATCCCACTGGTTTTCCCGAGGTAGCTCCAGTGGGACCGGCAATACCGGTGGTTGAGAGAGCTATATCGACTCCTCTTTTTTTCCTTATTCCACAGGCCATTTCTTCAGCAACCTCAGAACTTACTGCTCCGTGCTTCTTTAAAGTTTCTTCTTTAACGCCTAGTTCCTCCTCTTTCATGCGGTTGCTGTAG
>JBHIEA010000095.1:0-6933 GCA_046760365.1 bacterium | reverse complement strand
CCTTATTCCTAGCCAGCCCAGAAATGTGCAAAGAAAAGATATTACCACCAATCTGGCAATCCAGAATAAAGCTAAAAGGTAAAATGGAACGAGAGGACCAACCTCCATTTTGCTCCTCCTTGAGCTATTTAAGAAATAACTTGTTCACTCTTTAATCACTAGAACTTTTGAGGCTCTCCTATTTAACTATACACCATAAGCCTTCCCTCGTCAATTAGCACCAATGTCCACAAAGCTTCCTTTCAAAATCTAAAATTTGTGGTATCATAACAAAAAATGAAGAATAAAACGGGGATAAGGATAAGTAAATTCATGAGTTATCTTCTGCGGCACGATCCTATGGGTCTAAAGATTTCACGGGATGGCTTTGTGGAAATACCTGAGCTCCTCAAACTCATGCAAAAGAGATATTCCTGGCTGACTAGAGACTATTTAGAAAGAGTTGTCAGAGAGGATAGAAAGGGAAGATTTGAAATTAATCTTGATAGAATTAGAGCAAGATACGGTCATTCTCTCGACGTCTCTCCCCATTTTCCCTTAGCTAGAGTAGAAAATCTTTACCATGGAACCTCTGAAGAGGCAGCCCAGAGAATCCTTAAGGAGGGACTCAGTCCTAGACGCAGAAAGAGAGTGCACCTTTCAAACACTGTAAAGGACGCTATTGCTGTGGGAAGAAGGAGAACCGAAAATCCAGTAATTTTAAAGATAGATGCTTCTCAGGCAGTTAAACGGGGAATAAGGATTGAGAAAGCTACCCCCAGGGTTTATGTTGCCGATCACATTCCTCCTGAATTAATAGAAAGAATGAGAAGTGTGTAGGAGCCAGAAACAATGACAAAAACATCACCGCTAAGGTGGCTTATCTTCGCCAATAAAGAGACAAGGTTTCCCTATAGACTATACATTGAGGAAGAACCGGACAGATTCTTATGTTTAAAGGTGCAAGAGAGATGGCCGGGACCGGGTAAGAGAATCTTTTGCCAACAAGAAGGCTATTTTAGCCAGAATGATCTTCCTAGAGAAGAGCCACTTGAGCGATGCAAGGTTATCTCCTGTTCTCGTTACGGAAGAAAGTTTACTGTCATTCTAGACCGAAAAATCAGGAAAAGGTGTTGGTTTATCTTTCTAAAAAAGGAATATAAGAGTCGGCCCCAAGAATTCTACCAACAGATATTCTGGATCACCCAGGCGGCAACCAAGATAAAAAGGCCCGGCGCCTATATACCTGGGGGCGGCAAGAAAGATTCCTTTCAGGTGATCATGGACCAGCGAGAACGCTATCCCTATAAATTTGGCCGATGTAAGACTGTAAAGGAGAGCCTTCCCTGTGGAGACTATGGATTGCTCAAAGACGGCGAATTGATCGCCGTGGCTGAAAGAAAAACCATGGATAATCTGTTCCACGAAATAGGCACCTATGATACCTTAAAGGCAACCCTGCAAGAGATGAACAGCTTTAAGTACAAGGCGGTCGTCTTTGAATCTCCCTATGGTGACTTTATTAATCCTAAGAAAAGCCATTTTTATCGACCTTCTTATGTTGCCGATGTTCTGGCTGACCTGGTAATTAGTTTTCCTGAGATACAATTTATTTTTTGTGAAAATCGCAAGCTTGCCAATGAATGGATTTATAGATGGTTTCGGCGGATAAATCTTGAAGAGAGAAAACAAGAAATAAAAAGTATAAAGAAAGATTGAAGAGTCCCATGTTCTGGAGAATAGTAGGAATAGTGAGCCTGGTGGGTGGAGCTATCATTTTTGGTATCCTGGTTACTACACCGTCGCCTTCCCCAACCGAAATACTACCTCCCAAAAGTCTAGAATTCACTATTTACCTTCTTTCCACCGGTTGGCTCATCTCTTCTGCAGGAGTAAAAATAGGCCTGATTTTTAACAGACCTTGGATGAAATTGAGCATCTTCAGTTGTATCTGTTTTATATTCCTTTTGATCAACATGGGACTGATGCAAGCTGCATCGGTAAGGGAGGCACCGGTTCCAGAACCTCAGCCAAATTCTTTCTATCCCTATAATCTGGTGGCCTGGTGGTTTGTGAGCTGGTTCTGGATAGACCTGCTGGTAATAATAACCCACTGGATGAAAAAGAGATGGAGGTCGAAATAGAAGTAATTAGCCGGCGAGGAGTAGGTGTTTTTCTTTGAGCATCTCGCGAATAGGTAGATGATAGGGGCATTTTTCTTCGCATTCTCCGCAGTCCGTGCAAGCCTCAACGTTGACCTTTTGTCGGGCATAGATATCTCGGCTCAATTCTCTCACCTGAGGTACCTTCACTTTGTCTCCCAATTCTTGAATGAGGTAAATGGGGATTCCTTCCGGACAGGGCATACAATACATGCATCTTCGGCAGAAGTTCTCCTCCAGAGGCTCGCAAACCTTTTTTAGCCTCTCGAGTTCTTTTTCTGACAGAGGTAAGGGAGAGGTGCCCACGAGAGCGTTAGATTCAACCTCATGGGATTGAATCATACCGGGGATCACCGTGGATACACCCTGCGCAAGTATCCAGCGTAAAGAAAGCTCCGGTTCAGCTATCACGCCCCCGGCTAAAGGCTTCATACAGATTACTCCTACCCCCTGTTCCTTGGCAGCTTTAAGTAAAGCTCGCTCATCAGGACCATCCTCAATAATATTAAAGGGCACCTGAACTGTCTCAAAATCCTCATTTTCGATGGCCCTCAGTAAAACATCAGCATTATGGCCAGTGATTCCGATATGATTTATCTTACCCTCCTCTTTAGCTTTCTTGAGTCCTTTTAAGGAGCCATTTGGTTCAATCACTCGATCAAGAGTCTCTGAGTCGTTTACGAAATGAACTTGGTAAAGGTCTATTACCTCTACTTGCAGTCTTCTCAGAGCAGCATCCACATCTTTAAGGGCTTGTTGAAAGTCCCGACAGGGAGATTTGGTAGCCAAAAAGCACTCTTTTCTTCTTCCCTTGATCCCTTCACCAATCTTAACTTCACTGTCTCCATAGCCCTGGGCAGTGTCGAAAAAGTTAATTCTATACTCCCGAGCTAGTCTGACCAGCTTCCGAGCTTCCTTCCTTCCCAACTTCCGAATCGGGATCCCCCCAAAACCTATGGCTGACACCTCAAGACCGGTCTTGCCCAATCTTCTCAATTCCATCTGCCCACCTCGCTTAAGTTTTTTCCCTTTTCATGACGATCCTCTAAAAGATATTTAAAGAGAATCCTTCCCTCTCGGAAACTCTGGCCACTTATAAAGGTGCTGAAGGACTCCTTGAATTCACTTATTTACGATGGCTATCTTACCCACGATGGTTGTACCTTTTTCATCGGTGACAAAAACAAGATAAACTCCTCTGGTAACATTCTCCCCGGCTTCGTTAGTACCGTCCCAAATCGCCGTTTTAGAACCTCCCTGCAGAATTACCTCATCATCTTCCTTCAGGGTTCGCACTAGATTTCCTGCCAGGTCAAAAATACGAACCATGACTTGAGACGCTAAAGAAAGATTGGTAATTCTGACTTGTTGGTCTTCACGAGGACTACAGGGGTTAGGATAGATCGTAATTAAACCACCTGGAGAAGTCCTCTCATTTAAGAAGATAACTTCCTTTACCTCATAGTAAAGCGAAGTATTGGCTCTAATACCTATTCGATTTCCCCCGGGTCTCCAGGCATAGAAAGCTAATCCATTAGAAACCCAGTCATAGTCTTCAAATAACTCATACATTTCCTGGAGATGACCAGTCGGATTCAGATAATCACTTTCATCACTATCATAAAATGCCTGAATAATCGGGATAACAGGGTAGTCTTCCTTTTTGTAGGATAGAAATCGTGTAATACACAAGTTCATATAGAGATTAACATACTCAGCACCTCCCTCTACGTAAGGATACATGGTAAAAAAAAGAAGATCGAAGGCCTTCTCGGTAAAATAGGACTGCCATTTTTCCTCAGAGTTACTGCCTCTAACTGCTATTGACACAGGCCTTGTGTCCAGACTCTTTACCAAGTTATAGAACTCCTCCTGGGAGGCTTTAGGGATTCTATTGGAAGCTGGTTCATCCAGAATATACCAGCTATAGATGGCAGGGTGTGATTTCCATTTGTAGACCTGTCTTTCAATCTCGGCTCGGTCCAGGAAATCCGTCTCCTTGTCATAGTAGGGCAAGGGCACAAAGACCTTAAATCCATATTGGTAGCAAAGATCAAGGTAGTCTTCTATTGTTTCATCGCTCTGCCACATTAAAGCATAGTCGAGCACTGCATTGAAATGAGCCTCCCGGGCAAGGTCAAAATCCTGGTTCTCATTGGTTTTTTCAGAGAATGCGTATGCCAGCTCAATTTTTTCATCTAGTCCGAATGAAAAGGCTGAACCGACATCTTTTCCAAAAAAAAACCCGGACCACACCAGCAGGCTAGCGAGAACCACAATCTTTTTCAGCATTATTTCTTTATTTTCGAAACCTTTTTTCACCCAGGTATTGGTTTAGGCACAGGGGGTCGTTTACGCAAGGCCAGGTAAAGGCTAAATTCTAGAGCCTAAGAGCAACTCCTCCTCTCAGTAAGAAACCATTCCAGATTCCCGCATCTATTAAGAGATGGAAATTGTCGGTCATTTCATATTTCAAACCAAGGTTAAGCTGAACAATAACCGGTGTGATTTTGGTCTTAATATCACCTACATCTATTTCATCCGAGTAGGTTTCTGACTCAGACTGTTCGGTAGCACCATCATAAAAATCGCCATTGGCCTCATAAGATAGATATCCACTTAGAGAAGCCAGACCACAACCGAGGCCGAAATAAGGATAGAGTCTTCCTGAGGGCTTGATATCCCATCGAAGACTCAAATGATATGAAATGGGGTCCAACAATAAACTACCACTGCCCGAGCCATCAAAATAACTCCCATCAGTAAATTCATCCCGGGCTGAACCTTCCATATTAAGCCTCATTTCTGTCTTTTCTAGCGACAATCCCAGACTGAAACCTCCTTCTTTCCCGGCAGGATAGAATCTAATTTCAACTCCGAAATTATCTCCCGCAGAATCTAGACCAAAGTCCTGTTGATACTCTTCCTCCAATTCTGACTTTCCTGTATGTTTTTCGATGATTGCTTCTCTGAGTTCATCTCCCACTGCATCTTCCACCACACCTTCCAAATAAGTTTCCAAAAAACTCAAATTCCAGCTACCGTAATGAAGACCCACCTCCCAGTTTCCTTTGGCAAACCCTGATTGACTGACAGCCAAAGTAAAACTACTGATGACAAAAATAAGCGCTATTCTCCTCATTCTTCCGCCTCCAGGAAATGGTTATTACGCTGTTTCTCTATAGAAACCCTCACCGAGTCAGTATAAGACAATATAAACTCAAATACCCCCGCCCTGAGAAAACCATTGCTGAGTTCCAGGCTTTCTCCGGGGTTCATTTTTATTAGCAAAGATAAGACCCGGTCTTTCTTCTAATTTTTCCAGTTTCTCCTCCACCTTGCTTATCCTCTTCACCAGGATATTGACTGCCTCAGCTACCGGATCGGGCAGCCTGCCATGCTCTAAGTCAATCAAGGGCTTTACCAGAGGTTTTTTAGCCTCCACTACTCTACCCGGGACCCCTACTACGGTAGCTCGAGGGGGAACCGGTTTTACCACCACTGAACCGGATCCAATTCTGGCACCATCTCCTATCTTTATCGGTCCGAGGATAGTGGCCCCGGCGCCAACAACTACATAGTTTCCCACAGTAGGATGGCGCTTTCTCTTCTCCAGAGTAGTTCCTCCCAGAACTACTCCTTGATAAAGCAGGACATCGTCTCCGATCTCAGATGTTTCTCCAATCACTACCCCCATACCATGATCAATAAAGAATCTCCTGCCAATTCTAGCTCCGGGATGAATTTCAATGCCGGTTAAGAAGCGACTGATATGGGAGATTAATCTGCCCAAAAACCGAAAGTGGCGCACCCAGAGAAAATGGGCTAGGCGATGAAACCAAATGGCATGTAAACCAGGGTAGCAGAATATCACCTCCCAGACATTCCTGGCGGCTGGATCCCGCTCAAAGGTGGCCTTCACATCTTCTTTTAAGCGTTCAAACATTTTTTAACTTACCCCTTCGGTGCTTAAGGGTTTTCTTGATATTACACATAGGTAACATTTTTGTTAGATATTCTTTTGATGGGGTTCATATTATAATTACAATAAATTTCGTCAAGTTTATAAGAAAATTCCGATGGAGCCTAATTAAGTTACTATAATACCAATCCGTTAAGCCTGGGAACAACTATATCGTATCCATTTGTCGCCTCGACCATGTAGGAGATTAAGCCGGCATTGAGAAAAGGTAGGTCACAACCCACTACAAAATTATATTTGGCTTTTGAGGCGGTAAGCCTGGAATAGATACCATCCAGAGGGCCTTTACCCTGAACAAGATCGGAAACCAATTTCATCCTTAGATGCTCACGAGTTCCTGGGGTATTAGTCACCCCAAGAATTTTCGAGAAAAGGGTTGATAGTGCCTCAATCTCTCTCAATTATGGTTTTTGGCCCGATCTTGAGGAAGGCTTTATCACGAAGCATTCTCCTGTTATCTCCCCCGGACAGGATGATGGCTACCATCGCTTAAACTCCTTCTCCTCGAAAAAAAGGAAAACACGGGCCTCGAGAAACAAAACCCTCCTTCTCAGCAATAATATCCAGCGGCAGAGTAGCTAAGTCTTCCACAAATAAACTTCTTACTGACTCTGTCTTGCGAGCATCCATGGTCTTAGTGCATTTTTAAAAGCAACATTTCCTCTTGTCCATCCAGATAAGTCTCCTTAAAACTTAATGATACTACTTTTCATTTTAATATCTGCTCAAATTTGAAACATGTATTTATGTTCTAACTGAGGAAGTCTGGAGGTTCGCTTTGCCTCTATAAGAAGGTCTTCCAAACTCGTT
>JBHIEA010000094.1:0-7056 GCA_046760365.1 bacterium | reverse complement strand
GAACGGGAAAGAGCACATATCATTAATCTTATGAAGATAAAGGAAATGATGGAAAAAGCTTTAGCCTCTTAGGGAGGTGTTCTGACCAATATTTCCTTTTTTATGAGTTTGGCAACTCTCTCTGCTGCTCCAAAGCCTCCCATTCTTTCCTTTCCCCGTCTTACTATTTCCCTCAATTGAGAGCGGTTCTTAAGAAGAAGTGAGCATATCTTATCAGCTACCGCCTCCCTATCTCTATCCACGATAGACACAGCTCCTCCTAAAAGAGTTTGCTGAATGCGTAAAAACTTCTCCGTAACTTGGGGACCCTTTCCAGGAAAACTCACCACCGGTTTTCCCAAGCCGACGGCCTGCTCGTTACCCATGCCTGATAGGCCAATGATTACCTGTGAGCGGTTCAGCAGGTCACCAAATTTGCCGCCAATTATTTTAATAATCGACCCCTGAGGAGAGATTAAATGAGCAATTAAGCCACTTCCTTGTCGGGAGGAGATAGTTTCGGTTATCTTCCATTCACGGGTTCTGAAAGCTACTGATATCAGTTTTTCTAAACTGAGGGAGGCCGGTAAGGCAAGAAGAAAATGAATCCTGCCTGAAAAAGAAACTCTCTTCTCAATTGAGACCACCGCATCTAAAATAATGGGAAAATTATCGTAAGCATCCCTTTTACTACCAGGAAGAATCCCAACCACGTATCTGGCCTTTTCTGTTCCAAAATCCTCACCGGTTATCTTTAAGCAGTCCATCATTACATTCCCCACGTAGATAGCCCTAACCCCAAAATTTTGAAGGGAGCGGGTTGTGAGTTTATCTCGGGGAAGCACCAGCCGACAACTCCTTTTAATCAACCACTTTTCTATTCCATGATGCTGCTTTGGTCTTTTAGCATAATCTGATTTTGCTGTGGGGAGAAAAATTATGGGCCTTTTAACAAAAAGGGAAGAAAGCAAAATCAGAAAGACATCGCCTACACATACGACTAGGTCAACCGCGTCTCGCTCGGCTCGCAAAACCCTTATCTCTTCCCTAAACCATCCCAGCCAGCCTGAAATTATATCTCTGGCCAAATAAAGCGGATTGACCCCTGCAAAACCACCACTGGGTGCCAGTTTACGAGGCCCGAGAATTAATGTCCTCAATGGCTCATAAGCCTTGCCCTCTCCCACCAGAGGCAGAGCCTTAATTTCTATCTGGGGTAGTTCATGGGCAAGTTTTTCAATTATGGCTGCGGCAATCAAATCCTCGGCATACCCATTAGAAAGAAAAAGAATCCTTTTTCTTTCTCTCTTACTCAAAGAATCCACAGCCGCTGGGTTCGATATTTTCAACTGCCTCCAAGGCCCTTCAAGTTTTTTCTTGGCGAGAGAAATGGAGCCTTAGAAGACCCATCGCCAAGCCGATTATTACCCAAAATAACAGCCCTACCCGAAAAACGTCAAGGAAGGTCTCTACTGTTCCATGAATTAGAGCCGCCAAGATGGAAAGACTACAACCGCCAATTATACCACCCACTGCAAGAAAGGAGTGTCTTCGTAGATATCTTATAGAGCTATAGAAAAAAATGGCTATAACTAACAAAAGCGATGCTAATCCTACTACACCTAATTCACAGAGGTAATCGAAATAAAGACTATGAGCGGTAAGAGCGGTGTACCGACCGGGGGTTTGCCTCCAAGATTGTGCCTTGCCTAACTCGTCAAGTAACTCAAAACCCGGGTTATGGAGCGTATTTTCTCTTTTCCCCTTTGAACTCCGGGAGAATGACTCTATCAGTCTAAGATCATCAAACCAGACACTCCCTTGCCCCTGTCTTTTAGCCAGTTTTATCCTTATT
This sequence comes from bacterium, assembly GCA_046760365.1. Lineage (GTDB taxonomy): Bacteria > Aerophobota > Aerophobia > Aerophobales > AE-B3A > AE-B3B. The sequence continues at coordinate 5,222 of JBHIEA010000094.1, read as the reverse complement.
TTTTGCGTACCCCGAGGAGCATAGATGTGCGTCTTTTTCAATACCCAGGAAGGGCCTGCACTAGCAACTCCCCACTCTCTGGCTATAACCTCGTTCTCATCATTTAGACACTCCAGAGTAAGAAAGGTATTTCCATCGCCGGTCTTTTTTGAAGGAACTATATCAGACCTTACCCACGCACTTAAAGTATAATATTTTTTAGCTTCTACCGGTACATCCTGCCAGAGCCAGCTCCAGGCCACGGTAGCCTGCATAGATCTTGTCTCTTCGTAAGAATTCGTGGTATCAACAATCCATTCTTTTCCGGGTCTCTCTCTCCCGGATACCAACTTATAGGTGCCCAACCCGGATCCAAGCAAGGGATAGCTTTTGAATATGCGAGGGACTACCTCTTTCCAGGTGTAAATTCTACGGCTAGGAGTACCGTATTTAAGGATGGTCTTGGTTATCAACGCATGATTAAAGAAAGAAAAAATAAAAAGACCTATAATAACCACGAGAAAAACTTTCCAGTTCTTGATAAGAAGAATTACCATTATTACCGCAAAAACTGCCGCCATACCTCCCAAAGACCTACTGAATACTAAACAGACAAGGCCTAGAATGAGGACGACTCCTGGCAGGATTTTTCTTTTTAGAGGTTTTTGAACCAGTAATGAAACAAAAGAAAGAGGAAGAATGAGGTCCAAGTATTTGGCAAACTTATTAGGATTGCCCAAAGTCGAGCCAAGGCCTTCTTTCGCGTGCAAGCTGATAGTCAAAAAGCCAATTTTGTAATCGAAATCAACCCTCGCCAGATACTGAACTATTCCAAAAACAGTAATTACTACTCCGGAGAGGATAGCTGCGGCCAAAATTCTCTGGGCTCTGCCCTCGTTTCTCACATTACCAGCTATGAGAATGCAGGACAAAAGATAAAAAATGAAAAGTGTAAAAGCACCAAAACTTAAAGTTCTGTCAATAGAGAAAGTTACGGAAAGGCCTACTGCAATAAGGAAACCTAAAAGAGCCCATCCAAAAATTCTGGGCTCAAAATACAAAATCTTCCTTAGATTTTCCTTACGGAACCACAGAGCCAGCGCCACCAACAGGGCTACATAGCTGGCAGGAGGTAAAAAAGGCAAGAAGAATACAAAAAGGAAAATGGATTTATCCATTATCCTATCGAGTTTTCCGCGTGTTTGCATTTTGTTCCTTCACGCCAGCCCTTAAGGTAATAATGGGAGGTTATTAATTTCACCAACAAACTGAACAGCCAATCTATGTGGTGGCTTTCACAAAAGGCTAAAATTTTTCTGCCCTCTCTATCCTTTTCTATCCATCTGCCGATAAAGGCCAAGAGAAATAGGGGATTGCATTGGGTAGCAAACCTCACACTCAGGTGAGGGTGTTTCTGGTAATACAGAGCTCCGCTCATGCCTCGCATTTTCTCCTTTTCACAAAGAGAGGGTAAATCAGAAAGGGTTTTTCTTTCAGTATAATGGTATCCCAGGGCATGTGGATTTATTTTGGGCTTCAATCCTGCTTTTCTTAACCGATAGCCTAATTCCAAATCCTGCCAACCATAGGCTAATAGACCCTCATCGAATCCTCCCACTTCCAAGACACGTTTTCTGGCCACTGAGACGTTGGCTGTATCAAATGGTGAAAAAGAAAGGTCAAAGATACTTTTTTTCTTTTTTCCTATTTGTTTCAAACTGGACACCCGAATTAACTCACCATTAACTATGACATCCTGGTATTTTTTATGATATGCCATATGCTGGGCGATGAAATCGGAAGTAGCTACCACATCACTGTCAGTAAAAATGATATACTCACCCTGTGCCTCTCTTAATCCTCTATTTCGTGTCCTGGGTATACCAATTCTTTTCTCATTTCTAAAATATTTAAATTTGCAAGAAGGGGATAGACTCCTTATCATAATTTCGGTATCATCGGTCGATCCATCATCAATGAGGATTATCTCATATTTATCCTTCGGATACCTCTGATTAAACAACGCCTCTAGTGATTTTTTCAGGATCCACCGCCTATTATACGTAGGGATAATAACACTTACCTCAATCATTGGCTTATATTCTCAATTTCTGTGTCTTTACTCCCTCTTTTAGCCCCTCAGCATAGGCATGGATGAGGTAGAATTTGGTCAAAAATGGGCACATGAACTTTTTCCAAGAAGTGAGGTGAAAGACCTCTATATCCTTATCCATCAATTTCTTAAAAGGGATGAACCTATCATACCAGAGGTAACGGAATCTCACCTGGTGCCTGATCTTCTTCACAGGGTGCTTGCGGTAAAAAATCACTGCATTCATCCCTCTTTCCTTTTCCTTCCTGAAAAGCTGGTGGAAATCATCTAAAGATTCTTTCTGCTTAAAATGAAAACCATATGCCCTTCTATTCTTTTTCCTCTTTACCCCCATTTCCCTAAGCCGAAAGCCCAGCTCTCTATCTTGCCAGCCAAATCTGGTGCCAAATTCCTCATCGAACCCCCCTGCTTTAATTAGACTATCCTTCTTGCAGGAAGTATTAGAGGTGATAAAACTTGCCCCAAAAAAATCAAGAAAAGCAAGAAGTCTCTTTTTCTTATCATTGAACAGACTCTCAGTTCTATCTGTGTTTATTGCTGGACCATCAACTATTATATTGTTGTATCTTTCATGATATCTCATGTGCTCCCTGATAAATTGAGGGGGACAAAAAACATCGTCGTCAATAAAAATTATCACCTCGCCTTCGGTATGGCTAACTCCAAGATTTTTGGCTCTGCTCTGTCCTCGTCTTTCTTTGTGCTTTAGATATTTTAGGCCACAGGAAGGGTTTTTCCTCTCCACCATCTTCTGAGTGCCATCGCTTGAGCCATCGTCAACTACGATGATTTCATACTGATCCTTGGGGTAATCCTGACGAAATAAACACTCAAGAGACCTTTCTAACAGCTCCCTTCTGTTGCGGGTGGCAATAACTACACTCACCTTCATCAAAACAGCCTCACCTTATATTTTCTCAAACCATCTCTTAAACCTTCAGCATAGGCATGAAGCAATTTCCATTTTACAAGTAGGTTCAGCCACCAGCTACCCTCCTTAGTTCCCAGCAAAATTAGTGATTCTCCAAATTCTTTGTCTATCCACCCAATTAGTTTATCAAAGATAAGACTCTGCGGCCTTATGCCAAATTTCACTGTAAAATGCGGATGTTTTTTGTAGTATAAAGCAGCATTTTCCCCTTGCTGTCTTTTCTTTTTACACAAAGAGGGTAGATCAGACAAATTAATTTTTTTCTTATAGTGATAGACCATGGCATTAATGTTCCTCTTTGCCTTAAGGCCCAATTTTTTAAGTCTTAATCCTAATTCCCAATCATGCCATCCAAATCCGGTAAATTCCTCATCAAAACCGCCCACCCTAATCAAAAATTTTCTCTTCACCGAAAGATTGGAAGTAATAAATGAAGGACCAGAAAAATCAAAGAGGAGTTTTTCAGCTTTTTTTCTGCCTATGCCGGCAAATATATTATCTAAGCGATCAGTTCTAACTGTGGGACCGCTAACCACGACATCGCCAAACCTTTGATGAAATCTCACATGTTCTGATATAAAATTGGGAGGAGTAAAAATATCTGAATCAACAAAAATTATAATCTCACCTCGAGCTTTTTCTATTCCCAGGTTACGGGCAAAATGGGGACCACGTTGTTCTTGATATAAGTATCTAAAGCCAATCTTAGACCCCACCTTAGACTTCACCATCTCTTGGGTACCATCGGTTGAGCCATCGTCAACGACGATGATCTCGTATTGATCCTTCGGATAATCCTGCACCATCAAATAATCAAGCGTTTTAGCCAGTATCTTTTTTTGATTATGGGTGGGAATAATAACGCTCACCTCTTTTATTTCTTCAGTATTCATTCTGCGCATAGCTCTCATTTAACTTTTTTCCTTGAGAGTAGCTGCGATTTCCTTTGCTACAGTGTCTACAACTTTGTCCCAGGTGAAGCTGTTTACTGCTCGCAAGAATCCCTTACGTCCGAATTGCTCCATTATATGAGGATTTTCAAATAAATAAATGAGCCGCTTTGCTATCTCTTCAGGATTCTTCGGTGGTACTATAAACCCGGTCTTTCCATCTTCAATGATGTAGGGAATGGACCCAACATTGGTCCCTATGCAGGGCAGCTGATAGGTCATCGCCTCAATCCAGACATTTCCCCAGGGCTCGAACAGACTGGGCATCACAAAAACTTGAGCTCTTTCATAGTATTTCTCGAGCTGGTCAGGATTTAACTTGCCCACAACGTTAACTCCATCAATTCTTATCTTTGGACTGCAGCCAACAACAATTAATTTAGCATCTTTGAATTCTTCCTTTACCATTTTAAAAGCCTGGAGAAGAGCTTCTCCTCCTTTTCTTTTAAAGTCTCGTCCAACAAAAAGGACAGTTCTGCCCTGGTATGACTTTTTTCTAAATTCAGGGTTCTTATTTAACTTAGTGGAAATATTCGAACCACCCCCCACCACCACCACCTTTTTTGGATCCACGCCGTAGAAATCTATTAAAGAAGTCCTCACATGGGACCCCATAACAAAAACTTTGTCTGCCTTCAAATAAGTCTTTTTCTCTAATTTCTGCCATCTTGGAGAAGTTTGAAAGTGAAGTTTAAATTCGTCTTTAAATGGGGTCTCGTAAGTTAATCTATTGGTATTATCGGTAAATATAAAGGAAGGGACATCGGGTTTATTCTGCGAGAAGGAGAAAAGAGTTTGAGTCATGATTACTGCATCAACTTTGCTCTTTCCGTAATTTCTTATAGCCTTCTCACAAGCCTCTGTCATCTTATTAAAAGCAAAAGGAGTTCTCCAATGATAGTATTTCCATCGTCTGCCGTATTCATTTATTGCTGCTAGATCGCCGAGAAATGAGTTAAGAAAAGACGATAGCCTTAACTTACCCCATACTGGCCGAATGGCAATAGTTGGATTAATTACACCAACTATATTTACGTGGTTATTCTTAGAGAAGGTTTTTATAAGAGACTCATTTGTCCCTGAAAATGTCCCTGCCACTAAAAAAAGGATATTCAAAGCCATTCTTCTGCCTAACTTAGTAGCCTTGTATAAATTTCTTCAAGTCGACTTACCTGTTTAAATAGATTAAACTTCTCCTCCACAACCTCTCTCCCCCTCGATCCTAGCTTTTCCCAGAGTTCTGGATGAG
>JBHIEA010000093.1:0-7301 GCA_046760365.1 bacterium | reverse complement strand
ACCACCAATGTTTTCTTGCCCACTGTTTTATCAGGCTCATAATCAGGAAATTCGTTAAGATAAAGAACAAGGCCGATCAATAGGCCTATCGGGATGGAGCTCCAAACCGGTTCCCACGATAGGTTCTGGGTCTGGACATAGTAGGAACCCAGGACCAAAGGGGGACCAAATCCGAAGCTGACGGCTAACTCGCCGATCCCTCGGTAGCCTATTTTTAGAGGATCGGCAGTGTAAAAAAAACCGAGGAAGCCCCCCAGAAAAGCAAGGATCAGGATAAGGTTTCCTCGGCAAACATGATTCAGATATAAACCTATGCTGGTAGCTAAGGCAAAGAAAACTAGAGCGGCAACAAGGATCTTTTTGGCAGAAATTAACCCATTCTGGATAACCCTTGACCCACCGCTAAAGGGGGTAGGGCTCTTATTTACAAAGTCATTCCCGCTCCTATGATCATAATAGTCATTGGCTAGATTAGTCCCAGCGTGAGCGAAGATAATCCCGGCTAAAGTTAAACAGAAGAGGAAGAGATTGAATTGCCCACTAGAGTGCAGAGCGACGGAGGTACCCAGTATTACCGGAACTACCGAGGCAGTGAAGAATTGGGCTCTTACGGCACGCAACCAAATTTTTAAGTCGTTCATCATGCAAGTCACGCTCTTGGTTTTATGGCAATGTAAACACCCGCAATCCCCCCTGTAAAAGGAGAATAGTCCACACTTTGAAAACCAGCCTTCTTAAGTTTTTCTTTAAATTCTTGGAGGGAGAAAAAATTAATTATCGAGCTTCGAAGATAAAGAAGCGGCCACTTTTTACCAAACAAAGCTAGTCCATACCAAGGGAGGATAAATTGTAGGTAAAGGTAATAAATTTTTCGTAAATATACTGATTCTGGCTTACCCAGCTCCAAAATAATAACTTTTCCTTTTGGCTTGACCACTCTGTGCATCTCTCGCAGAACAACCTCAAGGTTGTCCACCACGTTACGCATAGAAAAAGCGTTGGTCACACAATCAAAACTATTATCAAAAAATGGTAGATTCTCCGCTTGAGTCTGGAGAAACTGAATTCTAGATGCATAACCCCTCCTTCTCATTTTCTTCTGCGCAAGCGATAGCATCTTTTCAGAAAAGTCTATTCCCACTACTTGGGTAGTTGAGCCTACCCTGCTCACCAATCTAAGCGCCATCTCACCTGTCCCGGTGCAAAGATCTAAAATATTTTTCGCGGGTTTTAGCCCCTCAACTGCTCTAGCCCTCCACCGCTCATCCAAGAAAAAAGAAGCCGTTTTATTAAATAGATCATATTTAGAAGCCACTCTATTGAACATCCATAATTGAATATAGCTGCCCTTACTCAAAATTTTCCCTCCCGGTAATTGGAGGTGCCTTCCTCCGTGGTTAAATCAAAGCCGAAGGTGGTGCCCTTTCCCACCTGACTTTTCACTTTTACCTTCCCCCCGTAGGCCTCAACAATTCTCTTGACTATGGGTAGACCCAGGCCGGTTCCTTCTCTTTCCACTTTTTTGGCATTTTCGGCTCGATAGAACTCCTCAAAGATTTTGCCCAAATCTTCTTCGGGAATACCAATCCCGGTATCCGAAATCTCTATCTTTACTTTTGAGTTTTCCATTATCACCTTAAGGAGGATTTTCCCATGGTGAGGAGTATATTTAATGGCATTGCTCATAAGATTGGAAAAAAGAAGCTCCATCTTTTCTTTATCTGTCAGTAGAAAGAGAGGAACTTGAGAAAAACTCAGTTGAAGATCAAGATGCTTTTTTCTCACCTCAGTCTTCAATGACTCTTTAACTTTTTCTATGAGCCTCTCCAGATCTACCTGAGTTGGCTTCTTTTTCTCTTTTTCTGCCTTAAGTCTTTCCAGATCCAGAAGATCCCTTACCAAAGTTAATAAAAATCTTGCCCGGTACTCAATTCCCTGAAGAAGTCTCTTCTGTTTGTCCAAAAGCTGCCCAGCATATCCCTCTATAAAGAGCCTCAGAATGCTCTCTATAGCTGAAAGGGGGGATCGAAGTTCATGGGTGACCATAACCACGAATTCGGATTTTGCGGCGTCTGATTTTTCAAGTTTATGATAGGCTTCTTCTAGATCTCCCTTAAGAGTAGTCAGTTCCCTTTCCCGGTCTCGAAGTTTATTGGTTATCGAGCTAGCCAAGTAGGTAGATATGTAGAGAGCGCTGACAAAGAAAAAAAGAAAACCCAATAAATAAAGGGAATTACGATAAAGGTTGCCCGCTAGAATTCCAGAGATATTTACATGAGGTATAACCTGATGATACTCAAGAATGGATAAAAGTACGATTAAAAGAACAGCCAGACTAGTCTGTAGATAAGCGGCACGTGGGGAGAGAAGAAGGGTGGAGAAGATGACATGAAAAATAAAATAAAATGTTACCGGGCTCTCTATACCACCGGAAAAGTGGACTATGAAGATTAAAGCTAACCAATCAACCACTATCTGAAGATTGGCGAACCTGGTAAAAACAGGAGTACTGTCCAAACCGGCAGCTCTTAATCTTTGAGCATAAATCCAGAAAAAGACATTGTAGAAAAGGACCAAACCCCCCATGCAATAAAGAGGAACTACCGGGATGGGCATATAGAGGAGAGAGTGCATGGTCCAGGACGCTATGGTAACTCCTCCTCCTGCCAGCCAACGGAGTTTAATAAACCACTCTATTCGAGAGATCAGCTCCTTTTCCAGAGGGATGACATCAGGAACCCTTTCCCTTTCATTCAATCCCATTTACCTGGCTCTTGTCCTTAGCTCTTTAGAAGATTTTCTACTTTTTCTACCAATTCCTTTGGCTTTATGGGCTTCTCTACAAAATCATCCACTGGCAGATATTCTCCGTCAGTTTCGGGAGAGAATCGGAACTCTGTTTGGGTGTGGATGGCAGTTAGCATCAATATAGGTACCTTAGAATACTCCTTGAGCTCAGAGTCAGGGTCCTTGCTCTTTAGTTTCTGGGCTGCCCAGAATCCAGAACCTTTGGTCTCCAGCATTACATCAAGAATAATCAGATCAGGCGACACTTCCTTTACCTTCTCTAATCCTTCTTTTTGGGTGGGAGCACTGTAGACCTTGTAGGAGTGAGCCTCCAGGGTGGTTTTGATAAATTCCACCATTTGCGGATCATCCTCGATTGCTAAAATTTTTCGTTTCTGAGCCATCTTAATCCTCCTCAATTCAACTCTTGGTGATTAGTGAGCACTTAAAAAAACTGAGTATTTGATCTATATCTAGGGATTCTCCTCAAAATAAATTGGGGAGGCCTTTTTAAACTCTTGGGAAGTATAGAGAAGCTCATATTCCCTTATCCCTGTTTTTCGCGAAATCTTTCGGGCTACTCTCTCACATTCTTCTTTATTACTAGCATGGATCATAGTGTATAAATTGCATTTCCATCCGGGATGAGTAGCTCTCTCATAACAATGGCTTACCTCTCTAAAAGAGGCCATTACTCGCCCAACTTTTTGAATATGATTCTCTGGAACCTTCCATACACCCATAGCGTTAGTAGAAGCTATCTCAAAGGAAGTATGATTGAGACCGGCGGAAAACTTCCGTACCCACCCCCTCACCTGGTACTCTCGGATTTTGTTAAAAAGAGCTTCTTCTTCAATGCCTATTTCCTGGGCAATTCTCTTAAAAGGCTGGCTACAGAGAGGTAGATCTTTCCCTAAGCGGTTAATTATTAACCTATCAAGTTGGGTTGTCATAAATTGTTCTCTTTCCGCGTGAAGTTTACATTGAGTTTGAATAGTTTCCTTTTGGGTAGTTTTAATATTTGGGCTATCCTGGTTTGTTTTTTAATCTTTTTCAGAGCTTCATCTACTTCCTTTTTACTCTTTCCCATCAAGACAAACCAGAGGTTAAACTCATGATCCCGGCCGTAATTATGAGTCACTCCTGAATAGCGGTTAACTATTTTAGCCACTTCCTGGAGTCGACGTTGAGGAACCTTCATGGCTACCAAGGTGCTTTTGAAACCCAATTTTTCTGAGTCGAAAAAAGCTCCGATTCGCAAAATAACCCCCTTCCGTTTTAATTGAGATATTCGGGAAATCACTTCCTCCTCGCAAAGACCAAGATCCTTAGCCAGATCCCGGTAAGGGTAGGGACTCACTGGAAATTCCCTTTCTATCCTCGTTAAAATCTTTTCATCCATAGGATCCATCTCAGCTTCCTTTACCCCCAAGAATATCTCGGGACTCTTCCCCTCCGTCGCTGTATACCAGCTTTGGATTCTTCTGCTCGTCTTCTCGTCTCGGGAAAGACGTGAAACTCGTCGCTTTCGCTCCTCAAACAACACGTCTTTCTTCTTCCTCAACTCGAAGACTCGTTAAGGTGACTGATATAAGGCTCCTGCGGGGAAAGTCCCTCGATACGCGTATAAATCTCCTGAACACTGATACTTTCCTGGCACTATCAAGAGAGGGCTCCCAAGGAACCGTCGAAGGCAGTTCCCGAACCTTAAGCCATCGCCGACAGAGATCGCCGAAGGTCATTTCTTGAGGCAGCCTGCCCATAGACACAATAAGGCTCCTCTGCAAGATAATTACCACTCACCGAATAGGCTCGGGCCCGACATCCTCCACAGATTCTTCTGTACCTGCATATTCCACACTTTCCCTTGAGTTTACCTCGGTCTCGCAGTTGATTAAAAATCGCGGATTCATTCCATATTTTGCCGAAGCTTTCCGTCTTCAAATCCCCTGCCTTAACCTGCAAGTATCCACAGGGTTGAACCTCACCCACATTGGAGATAAAACAGAAAGATATCCCTCCCAGACAACCTGTAGCTCTGAGGGCTGATTTTTCTCCTTTCATTGGCAGTTTCCCCTGTTGGTGGAGTATCCTGTAGTAGTGGGGAGCACAAGTTGCCTTGATTTCCAGAGGAAATTTTTCCAGATTTTGGGCAAGATAGGTGAGAATATGCTCATAGTCCGGGGGAGAAATCTCCTCATCTCTTAAATTTTTTCCACGTCCGGTTGGAACAAGAAAGAAGGGATGAAAAGATTTTGCTCCCATTTTAATTGCCAGATCCAATATCTGGGAGATCTGATGGTAGTTATAGCGACTCACCGTGGTGTTTATCTGAAACTCAACCCGTATTGATGCGGCAAGTTCCATTGCTTTTTTGGCCTGAGAAAATGCTCCGGGCACTCCTCGGAGCTCATCATGAACCTTCTGCTCTGCCCCATCAAGGCTGATACTTATTCTCCTCACCCCGGATTCTTCAATCTGCTCCAGTTTATCCCTACTAAGAGTGTCTGGATTTACCGCCATCACTACCTTTAGTTTCTTAGAAGTTGCATATTTAGCTATCTCAAATACATCCTCCCTTAATAGAGGGTCCCCTCCACTGATAATGAGTACGCAGGGCCCCAATAGGGATATCTCATCTATTATCTGTATGCACTTTTGGGTAGACAGCTCCCCAGGATAAGCTGTTGCACTGGCTGATGCTCGACAATACACGCATCCCATTTTGCATCTTTTGGTGATCTCCCAAGCAACGAGTTGGGGAGGTGGGGGTAAATTCATCCTCTAATCTCCTCACTCAGATAACAGGCTGGGTCTTCTTCCCAGGGATCTCCGTAGGTAGCCTCTGCCCTGACTCTACAACCTCCACAGATCTTAACCCATTCACACTCTCCGCATCTACCCTTTAAGTAGTTAGCCTTAGCTCGCAGCTTCTTTAGGTGGAGGTTGTCATGGTCCAGCCAGATTTCGGCAAAACTCTTTTCCTTTACATTACCTAAGGATAGATTTTGCCAGAACTGACAGGGATGAACCTCTCCCTGGGAGTCAACATTGGCTATCTTTTCTCCGGCTGAACACCCCCCGGCTCTCCTTAATAACTCATAGACCTCATCTGCTCTTTCTGGATTCTCTTTTTGAAGGTAGCGATAGATCATGACCCCGTCAACCGGGTTATCCACGGTGAGGATCTCCAGTTCTGTGCGATCTTTACAAAACTTTAGAGTTCTCTCAATGATAAATTCTATCGTTTTTGCTTTATCCACCTTGGATGTATCCAAGGAAATTAGCTGCCTTCCTCTTCCGGCGTAGACCAGATGATACATACAGAAGCGGGGAATTTTTCTCTGCCTAACCAAGTCCAGAATTTGGGGAAGGTCGTCTTTGTTCTTCTCATTGATAGTGAATCTTACTCCAACCCTTAAACCGGCTTCCATGGCGTTTTGTAAACCCTCGAGCGCTTGCTGGAAGCAACCCACTCGATTCCGGAAATCATCATGAACTTGAGGTAGACCATCTAAGCTTATTCCTATGTATTTAAACCCTGCGATTTTTAAGTTTTTTGCTACTTTCCGGCTTATCAAGGTCCCGTTGGTGGAGAGTATGGGCCTGATTCTCTCTCTATCTGCCCAGGTGGCTAATTCATAAATATCCTCTCTTAAGAGAGGTTCTCCTCCGGAGAAGAGAAGCACAGGTACCTTCAACTTTCCTAGATCCTCTATAAGTTGGCCAGCCTCCCGGGTGGTCAGCTCTTCGGCCCCTTTCTCATCTTTTGCCTCAATATAGCAGTGCTTGCAGCTCAAATTACAGCGACTGTTCAAATTCCAAACCACTACCGGTCTTAAATTAGTGGAAAATTGCACAAGATAAGGCAGAATCTCCCCTTCCCTATATTTTAGAGTTTTGGAGACGGTAGCCTTCCCGCAGATCAGTTTGGTACAGCCAATCATAGTATCTTCCTTCTATGAATTTTGGCCTAGCTACTTTTTTTCTTTTCCCTACTTTCCTTTAGAGCGGCAAGCATCTTTCCTAATTGGCTACTCTTACGAGATAGACTGAAAATGTAGATAAACAAGGCAACCCAGATAACAGTATAGGCAGCGAAAAGATAGATAAGATTTGTCATTAGTCATTCTCCTCTCTTAAGATGATCTATCTCATCTTTAATTTTTTCTAACTTAGTCCGTATAAGAAGTAGGTAGATGAAGAGTAAAGTAAAGGCGGCCAGACACACGAATAAGGTATAGAGCATAGGAGGAGCCAATCCTGCTCCCTTTCCTCCTCCAATTACCGGGCCTGGATGCTGGGTCCTCCACCATCGAATAGACATAAAGACGATAGGAACATCAACAAATCCCAATATAGCAAAGACTGCGGCAAATCTGGCTCCGCGTGAGCCCTTGGTGTAAGATCTCAACATTAGATAGGCCACATAAATCAACCATAGAACCAGAGTTGTGGACAGGCGAGCATCCCAGGTCCACCAGGTATACCAGATGGGTTTAGCCCAGATAGAG
>JBHIEA010000092.1:0-7336 GCA_046760365.1 bacterium | reverse complement strand
TATCACATTTCCCTTGACGAAAATCCACCTAACCATTGTGTTACTCATAATAACTATGTGGACTCTGCAGGATGCTGAGACTGTGTATGCCTTGACTCAGGGGGGACCCGGTTATAGCACTGAGGTGACTGCAGTGCGTCTCTTTAAAGATGCATTTATTAATTTTAATCTGAGCTATGGAGCAACTATTGGGGTCTTCTTACTTATAATGAGTACTGCCTTTATGGTGCTTTACTTTATCCTAATGGGTAAGGGAAAGGAGTATTGATGAGGGTAAAAAATATAAAAAACATTATCAGTTGGATCGGGTTTGTAGTCATCGCCATATTTGTGTTGTTTCCCTTTGTCTGGGGGATAAGAACTTCCTTTTCTCCTCGCTATGAAACTAGTTTGATACCAGCTAGGTTCACTCTTGAGCATTATCAATCTCTATTTGTCAGGCCGGCATTTTTACTTTACTTCAAAAATAGCCTGATCGTTACCTTAGGGGCGGTAGCACTCACTCTTCCCCTGGGTTTACTCGGTGGATATAGTCTGGCCCGACTTAATTTTCCGGGTAAACAATTTGGAATACTGCTTCTGGTATTTCCTCTGCTTCCCTTAATCGCCATCCTCGTTCCTCTGGTTTCCTATATGTATAAACTGGGAGTCTACGACTCATTTATGGCTCTGATTTTGGTCAACAGTGTCTTTAATACGCCCTTTGCCCTCTGGATGCTAAGAAATTTTATTCTAAATACTCCGGTGGAGATTGAGGAAGCAGCACTCCTGGATGGTTGCTCAAAAATAGGTGCTCTTTTCCGTATTGCTCTGCCCTTGATGCTCCCCGGCATGATTGCCGTCATTGTCTTTGTCTTCATAACTACCTGGAACAACTACCTTTACGCAGCCGCTTTTACTTCATCTATGTCGGTGAGAGTTCTACCCCAGGGACTCTTATCATTCATTGGGACATGGGGCATGTACTGGGAAGGTCTAACTGCAGCAGGAATCTTAACTTTAATACCTCCCTTGGTTCTCTTTCTATTTTTTCAAAAGTGGTTCATAGCTGGCTTATTTGCACAGTGGTCAAGATGAAGAGAGTTTTCCATGACAGCGAAAAAACGTATTCACATTGTGTCTCATACTCACTGGGATAGAGAATGGTATCTTACTTTAGAGGAGTACCGAATAAAACTGGTTGACCTGGTGGGCCATCTTCTTGATGTTCTGGAAAAAGATCCAGACTATAAGTATTTTATGCTGGATGGGCAAACCATAATCCTGGAGGATTACCTGAAGATTAAACCCGAAAATAAGGAAAGACTAAAGAAGCTTATAGCTAAAGGGCGAGTTCTCATCGGTCCCTGGTATATCCTCCCCGATGAATTCTTAGTCAGCGCAGAATCCTATATAAGGAATCTACTCCAGGGTGATAAAATCTGCCGAGAATTCGGAGGAAAAATGGAAGTGGGATACCTTCCTGATTCTTTCGGACACATAGCTCAGATGCCTCAACTACTAAAAGGTTTTGGCATAGAAAGTGCTGTGATCTGGCGAGGAGTGGGAAAGGAGGTTAAAGAAACCGAGTTTACCTGGCAGGCTCCGGATGGCTCAAAGGCACTAACCGTTTATTTACCTTTTGGATACTGCACCGGAGCAGCTCTTCCCTTCGAGGTAGATGACTGTGAGCGTAGAATCAAATGGATGGTAGAAAAACTTTCTCCGCTTGCTACTACCAATCTACTTCTCCTTATGAATGGCTGCGATCATCTAGAACCCCAGCCTCACCTTCCCTGCCTTATTGCAGAGGTCAATAAAAAAATGGATTCGGCGGAACTGGTGCATTCCTCCCTGCCCATGTTCTTTAAGGAATTAAGAGAAAAAGTTTGTGAGCTTCCCATTTACCGGAAAGAGTGGAGATCCGGGGAGAGGACTATTATTCTTACAGGGACTCTTTCTTCCAGAATGTATCTAAAGCAATGGAATAAAAAAGTCCAGATTTTACTTGAAAAATGGGTGGAACCTTTCTCTACTTTTGCTTATCTAGCCGGAAAGCCTTATCCGTCCTCCTTAATCTGGCACGCCTGGCGGTATCTTCTAAAAAATCATGCTCATGATAGCATCTGTGGATGTGGGGTTGATGAAGTTCATGAGGAGATGATCATCAGGTTCAAAAAGGCTCAACAGGTAGGAGAAGAGCTTTGCAGTCAAGCAATCAATTATCTGGCGGCCAACATTGATACGGCTAATAATGAGGTAAATTTGGTGGTCTTTAACCCCCTCCCAAACAGAAGGACTGACTTAGTAGAAGCAACGGTGGAGCTCGATTCTGAGCTGATAAGAAGGGCCGACTGGCAAGCGGGACGATTAATAGAAATTAGAGAAAAAGAAAAAACAAGCCATCTTCCTCCCCTACTTAGGATGTACGATGAAGAAAACAAAGAGATCCCCTCCAGCATAGAGAAGGTGGAGAGGGTAGAGAAAATTAAGTGCACCTCTGATGATCTTCCTCAGGTGTACCGGACTACACGTTATCGTCTAACTCTATTGGCCAGGGATGTACCGGGATTGGGCTACCGAACCTACCGAATAAGACCGAGTTATGAGAAAGAAAAAGAAAAAAAGCCTGAAGAGCTGAAGCTGGAAAATGAGTACCTCAAAGTCACTCCAAACTTAAAGAACGGAACTCTGGATATATACGATAAAGAGACAAAAAGAAGCTATAAGGACTGTAACCTTTTTGTGGATGGAGGAGATGCCGGAGATGAATACACCTACTCGCCACCTTGTGAGGAGACACTAATATCCAGTGCTGAGGCGAAATCACAGATAAAATGGGAGGCTTTCAACTCTGTAAGATCTACCTTGAGGATTGAGATCCATCTTGAACTTCCCGTATCTTTGAGCGAAGACAGAAAGAAAAGATCTTACAAGACCGTAGATTGTCCCATTACCAGTTATGTTTCACTTTATCCCGGTGTAAAGAGGGTTGATGTGAAGACGGTCGTTGAAAACAAGGCAAAAGATCATCGCCTGAGGGTTATATTCCCCACCGAGATCGAGACTGATACATCGTATGCCGAGGGTCATTTTCAAGTGGTAAGTCGAAAAATATCGTCCCCAGAGACAAGAGAATGGATGGAAAAATCTCACGGAATTAACCCGCAGCAAAACTTTGTGAACATAAATAGTGGAGATTTCGGACTTACCATAGCCAATCAAGGACTACCGGAATACGAAATCGTAAGGGAAAACCACCGATCGATCATTGCTCTGACTCTATTGAGATGCGTGGGCTGGCTATCACAGGACGGTCTTCTTACTCGAAAGGGTCATGCTGCATGGCCCTTTCCCACTCCAGGAGCACAGTGTTTGGGAACCCATACTTTCCATTACTCTCTTATTCCTCACAGGGGTGATTGGCAGAAGGCTAGAACATTTATTGAAGCACACGGCTTTAACACTCCCATGAGGTGTTGGCAAACCCGGAGTCATAAGGGAAAACTGCCAAGCGAAATATCCCTGGTAGAAATTAAGCCAGAGAGCCTCATCCTTTCTGCTTTAAAGAAAGCAGAAGAGGGAGAGGCTATTATTCTCAGGATCTATAACACTGTCCCACAGACCATGGAAGGGAGCCTATCTTTTTTCTTTCCCTTAAAAGAAGCATATCTTGCTGGGCTGAATGAGAGAAGACGGGAGAGACTCAAGATCCAGCCGAAAAATTTTGTAAAGCTCAAAGTCAAAGGCTTTGAAATCATCACTCTGTACCTGGTGTTTAAAAAGAACCTCGTGAAGACTAATATGATTCCCGAATGAATATCGGATACCTCGCCGCTCTCTTCCTTATAAAATAAAGAACAACCTACCTATTGAGAATGTACAGAACGGCAAAGATATGGAATTTGTCCAGACCTCGCAATTTAAGAGGCTGTGATTGGAAGGCAGGATATAGGTGAACTTTCGGGAAAGGACACTGAGGACTTTTCAGAAAAAGAAGATCGATAAAATTGTCTGGCAACCAAGAATTTACTGCTGGTATTATGGCAACAGACTAAAAAATAAACTGCCAGAGGGCCACAAAGATAGATCTACTCTTAATTCTCTGTATGATAATATCCAACCTTATAAGGGGAATGTTCCTCAAAAATACAAAGATAAAACTATGATGGAGATTTACCATGATTTAAATGCTTCCCCAAGATATCCTCAAGAAGTTTTAGGTGTGAGCATATTTAAATTCAAAAATAAAAAGGTAAAGATAAAATCCAGGGATAATGAAAAACAGTGGAAAATAATCACTATCCATGAAACTCCCTTGGGTTCTTTAAGAGAGGTAACAAAGCACGGGTATCATACCGAATATCCCATAAAAACTTTAAGCGATTTAGGGATTATGGAATACATTCTAGCGGATACAGAATTTGAATTTGACATGGAGGCATTTAAAATAGCGGATAGGAAATTTGGGGAAAGAGGAGTTATTCAAACTTTTTATCCACGTTCGCCTTTACAGAGGCTGATAATAGACTATATGGGTTTTGAGAATACTATCTATGCCTTGAATGACTATCCAGATAAGATAAAGGGTTTCTTAAGGGTAATTGAGGAGTGGGATGATAAGATGTATGAGGTTATATTAAGCTCTCCTGTAAAAATACTGAATTTCGGAGAAAATATTGATGCAAACGTTGACTCTCCCTTTCTTTTTAAGGAATATCTCATCCCTTATTATAAGAAAAGAATAAATCAAATTCACCAAAAAGCTAAGTTTTGTCACATCCATATGGATGGCTCGCTTAAATCGCTTCTGCCATTTATAAAAAAACTTGGTTTCGATGGTGTTGAGGCTGCCACACCTTTGCCTCAGGGAGATATAAGCTTAGAAGAGCTAAAAGATGCCTTAGAAGAGACAATACTCCTTGATGGAATCCCGGCCATTTTATTTTTACCCGGCTACTCCTACCAAGATCTAGAAAAATTTACCATCAGAGTGTTGGAGATGTTTTCTCCCAATCTAATCTTGGGGATATCTGACGAGGTACCCCCAAATGCTGATATAGAAAAAGTAAGATTTGTCTCCAGGCTTGTAGATAACTTTAATCTATAATTCTTTAAGGGAGAAAAATTTTCAAGCCTCCCCAGATTTGACATCTTAGGCCGTTTTGATATTTTTATCGCCACACCGGGACCGCTAGCCCGACAGAGCTCGCCCGGATTAGACCACGAGCCAATAATGGTGAGAAAAATGATAAAGGCGATCACATTTGACTTATGGAATACCTTAATTGGTGAGAAAGATTATACTTCCTTACGCATTAAACAATTGCTGGAGCTACTAGATAAGCAAAACGTCTCTTCAGATGAAAAACTCATCAGGCAGGTATACGCCTCTATTGAGGGTCTCTGGCATTCCGATCCAGTAAGGCAATATCGTTTTGTTCCCGTAAAGGAAAGGGTAGAAATGATTTTAGAGAGGCTGGGCAGAAAAATAGAGCAAGACCCGAAATTAGCGATTGCCAGAGATTTTGAAGAGGTCATTCTTAAGGATCCTCCCACCCTGCTAGATGGAGTAAGGTTCACCCTAGAATCACTAACCCAAAAATACCGCCTGGGTCTGGTGTCTGATTCGGGCTTTACCCCTGGCAGAATTTTAAGAAAAATTTTGGATTCTCTGGGAGTGTTTGAATATTTTAGCTGCACGGTCTTTTCTGATGAGGTGGGATACAACAAACCCAACCCCCTCATATTTAGCCAAGCCTTAAGACTACTGAAAGTTCAACCGAAAGAGGCTATCCACGTAGGAGATCTATTGGAAAACGACATCGCGGGAGCGAAACTTGCTGGCATGCTCAGCATCTGGATTGATCGAGGAAAAAAGCGGTCTAACCACAAATCTTTTCGCCCTGATTACCAAATTAATCGGCTCCCTGAGCTATTGCCTATCCTCAAAAAATTAACTTCTTCCTCGTGAATTCAAAAAGGAAGTCCTGAATGCCGGACTGGGTTGTGCACCTTGGATTTGCCTATTTTATGGCACGTCTCATTAAAGTAAGGTATCTCAAGCTATTTTTCTTGGGATCCCTCCTTCCAGACCTCTCTCGAGTGGGCCTTTACTTTACAGATTTTCTTCATCTGGATCCGATTAGTTCACATCTTTATTTCCTGCCTTTCCACACCCCCTTTATGGCCGCTCTAGTAACGTCGGTGCTCTCTTCATTCAGTAAAAATTTCAAAAAATGCTGGGTCTTAATTTTTCTGGGGGCTGTTTTTCACCTTGCTCTGGACCTCACCCAGTACAGACTAGGAAACGGGGTACTGCTTTTCTACCCCTTTTCCTTGAGACAACTTTCCTTTAATTTATTCTGGTCGGGTGATAACGTCTCCACGGTCTTGCGGGCATTGGCCATAGGCGTTTTAGTTATCTATCTTCCAGGAAAAAGGAGAGCTGGAAGTCCTCTTTCTTTGAAGGCTGTGAATTTAAAAATTGTGGTTCCTTTGGTCCTTGTCGTCCTGGTCATTCCTCTTTCCACCACTGGCCTGATGATTAAGCACAACGTAGATTACCTTGACTTTTTCGCCCATCCTCAAAAATGGGAAGGGAAAAAGGTGGAGTTTTATAAAGCTAAGGTTATCTCGGAAAATCCGGTAATAGTGAGAGAAATGGGGGCTGCGTTTGAGCTTGTTGGCTCAAGAGGGTTAAGAGAAGGTGATCGAATCTGCATTGAGGCTATATATAAGGAAGGGAAAATTTTTCCGGTTTTTATCCATCGCTACCGCGGTCCCCCGAAATCAATCGTGTCTCTAGCGGGCCTTTTATTTTTTGTTCTGGTATGGATTGATTTTCCGCAAATCATGAGAAGGCTATACGACAAAGATTCAAAATAGAAGGTGAGTCTGGTTGGTTTCTGGCAGGACTTTAAGCTATGGGTCGGTAGAGCAAAAAGTTCCTGAGCGATTCTTCGGAGCTAGATTGATTGGGCCATTTGTAGACCAGGAATCCTTACTCGTTTTTCTACTGCACTTAATATCCGGGAGACCGCGAGTACCGCAACCAGATATATAAAAGCCACTACCAGAAAAACCTCAAAATACCTAAAGTTCTCAGCCGCGATAAACTTACCCTGAGCCATCAGCTCCGGAGCCCCGATCATGTAAGCAACCGAGGAATATTTAAGAGTGTAGATTAACTCATTTGACCAAGAGGGAATGACGATTCTTAGCGCTTGGGGTAAGATAATATTTAGAATTGTCTTGAACCGACTCATCCCGATAGCTCTGGCCGCCATCATCTGGCCCCGGCTGATAGATTGAATGGCTCCCCGGAAATATTCTGCTTGATAAGCAGCACTATTTA
>JBHIEA010000091.1:0-7408 GCA_046760365.1 bacterium | reverse complement strand
CAAAATACTGTATATTTTTAACTTTGTCAACTTCCAATCTCAGCGATGACCAAACCGAGAGCTTGACGAATTTGTCTCCTTGTGCTATATTCACAAGCTGAAAATGGCATCTCTATAGCCCTTTATTAGAAGCAATTTCGTAGAATCGATTGAAGGCTGGATTAGAATTGAAAATATGCAAAGGAGGTGAGACAGGATGAATAAAGCCGAATTAGTAGAGGAGGTGGCTGCTGAGGTGGGTTTGACTAAGAAAGATGTAAATAATGTTGTAGATGCCATGACTTCAGCAATTACTAACTCTCTGGCTAGAGGGGAAAAGGTTACTTTGGTTGGTTTTGGTACATTCCAGGTGCAGAGGAGAAAAGCCCGCCAGGGTGTGAATCCTCAGACTAGATCCAGGATAAGTATTCCGGCCAAAGATGTACCAAAGTTTAAACCTGGAAGAAGCTTGAGGGAAGCGGTAGCATAGCGAAAAACCGCAGGGAAGCTAAGGGAGATTATTTTACTCCCTTGGCTTCCTTTCAAGAGAATCTCAGGATCTGTTACTCAATGATTGATTCTTATCAATTTGGACATATTGTCATAGATGGAAAGCGGTATACCTCTGATATAATCATCTATCCAGATAAAATAGATTCCCATTGGTGGAGAAAAGAGGGACATCTGCTCTTGCCCGAAGATTTAAAAGAAGTAGTAAAGCAGAATCCAGAAGTTCTCATTATCGGTACCGGAGATCCTGGATTGATGAGAGTTCCTGTCACTACCCAGGAGTGGATTCAGTCACGGGGGATAGAGATAAGAGTGAAACCTACCCAATCAGCCTGCCAGATCTATAACCAGCTCTGTAAAACCAAGAAAACCTTTGCTGCTCTTCACTTGACTTGCTAACTATTCGGACATGCGTCCTAAACAGAAATTATTAGAAGATTTATACGTCTATCGAGGGACTTTCCCCAGAGAGAGTGTATAGCGTTTAGCGGATAGTAGAACCCTAAGCTACTACTTTCAGATTTACGCTATCCGCTATACTAATACAGCGACGGAGGGGGCCTAGTCCCCGAGATTTTCTTGACAAATTGCCCTTTTTGGTTATATTCATGGACAAAGGAGAGGGTAATGTCCGAAACGTATAAGAGTCGAGTAAGTGAGCTGGAGAAAAAAATCAGTGAGCTAAGAGGGCATCTTTGAAATAGAGAAAAAAGAATTACAAATTAAGAGGTTAGAACAGGAGACCTCAACCTCAGATTTTTGGCAGAGAGAGGATCGAGCAGAGGTGGTGCAAAAGGTAAGCCATTTAAAGAGTAAATTAGAGGAATGGGAAAAAACGGAGGATCTTTTAGAGGAAGTTCAAACTTTGGCTCATCTTCTAGAAGGGGAACAAGACAAGGATCTTGAGGAGGAAATCGAGATCAAGCTCACTCTCTTAGAAAGAAAACTGGCAGGACTTGAGATAGAGTCCCTTTTAAGAGGAGAAAATGATTCCCTCAATGCTATTTTGTCTGTTCACCCGGGCGCGGGAGGAACTGATTCCTGTGATTGGGCAGAGATCTTGCTTCGTATGTACTTGGGTTGGATAGATAGAAAAGGATATCGTGGCAGGGTGGTAGACTGGATAGCCGGGGAAGAAGCAGGAATAAAAACAGCTACGGTGGTAGTAGAGGGAATATTTGCCTATGGCTATCTTAAGGAGGAGGTGGGGATCCACCGATTGGTTCGGATATCTCCCTTTGATGCTGCCAATCGCCGTCACACTTCCTTTGCGGCAGTGGATGTAATCCCGGAAACTGAGGATCTCGAGGTGAAAATCAAGGATAATGATTTAAAGATTGATACTTTTCGGGCCAGTGGACCAGGAGGACAACACGTAAATGTTACCGATTCGGCCATCAGGATTACCCATCTGCCTACCGGAATAACCGTGCAGTGTCAGGATGAAAGGTCTCAACATAAAAATAGGCTTACCGCTCTGAGGATTCTTAAGGCTCGCCTGCATAATTTTTACGAGCTAGAAGCCGAGAAAGAGTCAAAAAAAAGATATGAGGAAAAAGCCAGGATAGAATGGGGCAATCAGGTTCGCTCTTACGTTATGCATCCTTACTCTCTGGTGAAAGACCATCGGACCGGCATCGAGACATCCGATGTAGAGAGGGTGCTTAAGGGTGAGATTGATGAGTTTATAATTGCCTCATTGAGAAAATCAGCCAGGCCTGTAAAGTAAATTAAAGCTACCAAAGACTGCCTGCATCAGCCAGGCATTAGTATCGGGAGGCTCGGATGGGGGGATTTTACATAGGTAGAGAAAAAAAAGCGAGAAAGGCGTATGGGTTTGATGAAGTGGCTTTGGTTCCAGGCAGAAAAGCTCTTGACCCTAATGATATAGATATTAGCTGGAAATTGGGTAACCTAACATTTGCTATACCCATCCTAACTTCTGCTATGGATGGAGTAGTGGACATAAATTTTGCCATCCATATGGGCGGATTAGGTGGATTGGCTGTTCTTAACCTGGGGGGGGTTCAAACTCGCTATGAGAATCCGGCTAAAGCGATAGAAGAAATTGTCCATTCCTCCTCGGAGGAAACCGTAGAGATAATTCAAAGAGTCTATCAGGCCCCAATTAAGGAAGAGCTAATTGAGAAGAGAATTAAGGAAATGAAGAAAGCCAAGATCCTGGTAGCTGTCTCTGCCATCCCTCAGGAGGCGGCTCGTTTTGGACCTCTCGCTCAGGAGGCAGGAGCAGATGTTTTTGTGGTTCAGGCTACGGTAGCTACAGCCAAGTATTATTCTTCCAATCGAGAATCTCTTGATTTCAGCAAGCTTTGCAGTAAGCTTTCCATTCCGGTGATAGCGGGTAACTGCGTCACCTATGAGACTGCTTATGATCTTATGCAAACCAACATAGATGCCCTTCTGGTGGGAGTGGGCCCGGGAGCGGCCTGTACTACCAGGGAGGTACTGGGAGTAGGAGTTCCTCAGGTTACCGCTACTATAGACGCTGCTGCTGCAAGGGATGAATATTTTAAGAAAACCGGTCGCTATGTCCCCATCATTACCGATGGAGGAATGAGGACAGGGGGCGATATCTGTAAGGCTTTGGCCTCAGGAGCAGATGCGGTGATGATTGGGTCTGCCTTTGCCCGAGCTAAAGAGGCCCCTGGTAAAGGATATCACTGGGGAATGGCTACTTCGGATGAAAACCTACCCCGGGGAGCCAGAGTTCGGGTGGGAACAACGGGAACCTTAAGGGAGATCGTTTATGGTCCGGCTCGGCTAGACGACGGTTCTCAAAATCTTGTCTGGGCGATAAGAACCTGTATGGGTTATTGTGGAGCCGCTAATATAAAGGAAATGCATGAGGTGGAAATGGTAATTGCTCCGGCTATAAAAAGCGAAGGCAAATTTTTTCAGAGAACCCAGTGGTTGAAGTCAAAGAAATAGAAATTATTCCATTAAACGATCTTCTCTACTCGGTGGCTCCGAATGCATCGGGTACATACATAAGCTCTTCTGGTTTTTTCCTCAATCTTTATTCTAATATGTTGAAGATTGGGAAGCCATCTTCGTTTGGTTCTTCGCCCGGATTTACTTACCCTGTTTCCCGTGTTCGGTCCTTTGCCGCATATCTCGCATTTTCTGGCCATCATTTACCCTGTGTTTTGAACCCTTTTGCTAACTAACTTGGAAAATGAAAAAAATTCCTTACTGTAAGAGACGGTCTTCAGGTTATTTAGAGAATAGAGGAGTACCGGAAAAATTTAGCCGGTCCTGCCTCCAGAGATTTGTTAAGAATCTAGGATAACATATTTTTCAAAAATGGCAAGAATACCCGATCTCGACTCACTAGTCCGTTATGCCAAAGGAGTTGGAGAGAAGAAAGCTCAGCTTTTCCATAGATTAGGGATAAAGACAATTTTTGATCTTTTCTGGCATTTTCCCACTCACTATGAAGACCGCTCCCGAATTATCCCTATTGGGCAAGTCTTACCGGGGAAAAAAGTAGTTATTGAAGGCAAGATCTTGGCACTAGGCCGACGCAGAATTCGAAAGAATCTTTCTTTGCTCAAAGTAGCCATAAGAGATGAGACCGGGATTGTGTATGCCATCTGGTACAACCAGGATTATCTGATCCAGCTTTTTAAAAAGGGCAGAGATATTGTAGTTAGTGGAAGGGTGGGTTGGGAGTATGGAGAGCTGCAAATTAATGTAGAGGATTTTGAGCTGTTAAGTGGCGGTGAGGAAGATAACCTTCATTTAAAGAGAATAGTTCCCTTTTATCCCTTAACGGAGGGACTCTCTCACCGGACCTTACGCCGAATTATCAAAGTTAATTTGGAAGAAAAGTCTTCTTACCTGGTAGATCTTCTGCCGCTAGAGATAAGGCGCCGCTATTCATTTATATCCTTAAAAGAGGCCTTAAACAATATTCATTTTCCGGAAAGTTTTGACCAACAAAGAGAGGCTCAGCGAAGACTTACTTTTGAGGAATTTTTCCTTCTTCAGTCTGCCCTGGCTTTGAGAAAAAAAAGTTATAAGGAAGAAAAGGGAATCTCTTTCAAAATGAGGGGTGGTTTGGTTGAATCCTTCATCCGTTCTCTTTCCTTTTCCCTCACTTCATCGCAGAGAAAGGTGATAGATGAGATTCTGGAGGATATGGACGCCTCTCGACCCATGAATCGGCTTTTACAGGGAGATGTTGGCTCAGGTAAGACAATAGTGGCGACGGTTGCTCTACTTACAGCCATAGTCAATGGGTACCAGGGGGCGTTAATGTCACCTACTGAGATTCTGGTGCAGCAGCATTGGATAAATTTGAGCCACCTTCTTCAGCCTCTTAATATTAAGCCAGCCCTGTTGGTAAGCGATCTTCCTTCCCGGGAAAAGGAAAAAATTCTCCACCAGATAAGAGAAGGCAAGATAAAACTGGCCGTGGGAACCCATGCCTTGATCCAGGAAGAAGTCGATTTTTATCGACTGGGGATGGTGGTCATTGATGAGCAGCATAGATTTGGCGTTATGCAGAGGCTAAGGCTACGCAGTAAAGGCAAATGTCCGGATGTATTGGTAATGACGGCTACCCCTATTCCCCGAACCCTAGCTCTGACTTTCCACGGCGATCTTGATTTTTCGGTGATTAGCGAGCTTCCACCGGGGCGAAAATCGATTGTCACTCGCTGGATAAGTGAAATTAAAAGACCCCAACTTTATCAATTCATTAGAGGAAGATTAAAAGAGGGAAGACAGGTTTATATCGTCTATCCCTTGATAGAAGAGTCGGAAGATCTAGATCTGAAGTCAGCTCAGGATGCCGCCGAACAACTGCAAAGAAAGATTTTTCTTGATTATAGAGTTCAGTTAATTCATGGAAGAATGAAGAGGGATGAGAAAGACCGGATAATGCGTGATTTCCGAAAGGGAAAAATAGATGTCCTGGTTTCTACCACGGTGATAGAAGTGGGGATTGATGTTCCCAATGCAAATCTCATGGTGATAGAGAATGCCGAAAGATTTGGTTTAGCTCAACTTCATCAGTTGAGAGGAAGGGTAGGTAGAGGATCTGAGCAATCTTATTGCTTTCTCCTTACCGGGAGGAAAATTTCTCGACAGGCAATCCAGCGAATGAAGGTAATGTGCAGTACAACCGATGGCTTCAGAATAGCCGAGGAAGATCTCAAGCTTCGGGGACCGGGAGAGTTTTTTGGCACCCGCCAATGGGGAATGCTTAACTTTAAAATCGCTGACTTAGTAAGGGATCACCAGATTCTATCCCTGGCCCGTCAGGAAGCATTTCGGCTGATAGAGAAAGATCCAGGGTTAGAAGAATATCCCCACCTCCGAGAAGGAATAAAAAAAAGATTTTCCCATCGATTAGCATTGGCCGGGGTAGGATAATTTTAATTTCAGCTTCACTCATACTTTCTTTTTCAAAGTAATACAATGTTCTTTTTCTTTCTCAAGATGGTCCTTTGTCTCCAGTTTTAGCAAAAAATTTAAAGCTGCCCTTTGCTCGGTGTTTTTCCAATGGCTACTGCATAAGTTCTACTTATATCTTTGTACTGCAACTCGTATGGGCGACATATAAATTTAGAGAAGAACTAAGAGTTTAGAACGTATAGAGCCGAGATCACGCGGCTGAGATATGGAAAACACCTCGCCGCGCAGAATAAAGAAGGGGATTCTTGCTGAAAATGAAGTTTCTGTGTTGACATCAAGCCACTTTTATGTATGTTTGGAGCACTACCATCGAAAAATCGTGGGCTGAGCTATTATCCTCGGAATGCCTGAGGAGTAACTAAATAAAATGTTTAGACGCGGAAAGATAGCTATAATCCCAATAAAAGGGGTAATTACCACGGAGGGCGCTCCGATTTTATCTTTATTTCCCTGGAGAAAAGTAATGTCCTCAACTGAGATCATCGAATTCCTGGAAGAGGTGAAAAGAAAGCCAGATACAAAAGCAGTGCTGTTGGAGATAAATTCTCCCGGGGGAACCCCTTTCCCCTGTAAGGAAATTGCCGAAAAAATTAAAGAGATTGATAAGCCCACTGTGGCTTGGATAAGGGAATATGCGACCTCAGGAGCTTATTGGATTGCCTCCGCCTGCAAGAAAATAGTGGCTGATAGATTAAGCAGGGTGGGTAGCGTAGGAGTGGTGAGTATTCGACCAGATTTTTCTGAGCTTATGAGAAAATTTGGTATCGATGTAGAGACCATGGCTTCCGGAATTTTCAAGACCCTGGGGTTTCCTTACCGCAAGATTGCTCCTGAGGAAAGAAAGGTTCTCAAGGAGGAGCTCAATACCATTCACCAATATTTTTTGGAAGAGATTTCTACCAACCGGAAGCTAAAAAAGGAAGCGGTCAAAGAGATCTCCTCGGGAAAGATTTATTTTGGCAGCGAGGCCAAGGAGTTAGGACTCGTCGATTATCTGGGAAGCAGGAAGGAGGCTATCGAGCTTCTCAGCAAAATCGCTAAGCTAAAGACTTACAAAATTGTTGATTATAATAAGAAGTTAAGAAAACCAGTTGGTCTTTTAAGAAAATTAATAGGTGGCCTTTGAAAGAAACCGGACAAGAATATCTCGGGACTCTTCCCCTCCATACGCAAATAAATCTTCTAGATACTAATACTTTTCTGAAGAATCAAGCTGTATTTCACGGGAAAGACTTTAAGAGAAAACCAGAAGATCTAAGATTAAAGACAAGGAGGAACATCGAAATCAGATGCTAAGCTTTAGGGGAGGGAAGACTTTGTCATTAAAATCTGTTAGAGAGAGGTTGCTATTAGCCCTTTTTTCTTTATCTATTATTTTCTTATCAGGATGTTCCTACAGATTAATTTCCTTCTCTCCTGTAAGCTCAAAGATTGCTATACCTATCTTCTCTAACCAGACCTTCAAATACGGACTTGA
>JBHIEA010000090.1:0-7435 GCA_046760365.1 bacterium | reverse complement strand
CCTCGTTGATAGCCTCCTTTAAGGTGCGGCTTCCAGAAGATACCGGTATTACTTCCGCTCCTAAAAGTCTCATCCTTAATACATTGAGTTTCTGACGCCTGATATCCTCATCTCCCATATAGACCTGGCAGGATAGGCCTAAAACAGCTGCTGCCGTAGCAGTAGCCACTCCATGCTGGCCGGCTCCGGTCTCAGCAATGACCCGAGTTTTACCCATTTTTTTTGCCAATAGTACCTGTCCCAGGGTGTTATTAATCTTGTGGGCTCCCGTATGGGCTAAGTCCTCTCTTTTTAGATAAACCTTGGCTCCCGCCAGATCATGAGTTAATCTCTGAGCAAAATACAGAGGGGTAGGACGACCAGCATAATCTTTTAGATAAAGCTGGAGTTCAGCCTGAAAGCCATTTTTTTCTTCTTTTGCCTCCAGATAGGCCTCTTCCAGCTCCTGCAAAGCCGGCATCACCGTCTCCGGAACAAACTTTCCTCCAAATGGTCCAAAGTGTCCCTTTTTGTCGGGGAAATAATAATTCATCCTGCCTTCCTTACCATCTTCACCAACTTCGCCAGCTTCCCATAATCTTTCTTTCCTTCTCTTGATTCCACTCCACTACTTACATCCACTGCGTACGGCCTAACCTCACTTATTGCTCTCACAACATTGTCCGGATTTAGACCGCCGGAGAGAATAAGAGGAACTCCAATTGACTTGACCTTCCCGGCAATTTCCCAGTTAAAAGTTTTTCCTGTTCCTCCTGGCCTGCCCGGAAGATAGGTGTCCAGAAGGTATGCGTCCACTTTATAGCTCACAGCTTTTTCCGGCACGCTCTCGTCCTTAACCCGAAATGATTTTATGATTTTTTGTCTAAAGGCCCTGCAATAGGTAGGAGACTCCTCTCCATGAAATTGCAGAGCTGTTAGGCTGCATAGCTCTGCTATTTCCTTCACCTTTTCTTGATCCTCATTAACAAAAACCCCTACTGTAGAAATAAAGGGGGGAAGAAGTTTGACAATCTCGCATACTACTTCAGGGCGCACTCTTCGGGGACTTTCGGCAAAGACAAAGCCTAGAGCGTCAACTTTTAAATCTGCTGCCCGCAGGGCATCGTCTTTATTGGTTATTCCACAAATCTTAATGCGAGTCATTGGCTAAAAGCTTCTTTAGTTTTTTACCAATATTTTTGCTTCTCAGTAAACTCTCGCCTATCAAAAAAGCGCGTACCCCCGAGTTTTTTAGCCTCTCAATATCTTTTTTATTTTCAATCCCGCTTTCGCTCACCACGACCTTATAAGACGGGATCTTTTGCATAAGATCAAAAGTAACTCCTAGATCCACTTTAAAAGTCTGAAGGTCCCGGTTATTAATACCAATAATATCCACGGGAAGATCCTTAATCTTCTGCCACTCCTCTTCCCGGTGAATCTCCACCAGGCAGGACATATCTAATTCTTGGGCCAAATCCAAATAATTTTTTAACTTTTCTCTTTCCAGGATGGAAGCAATCAAAAGAACGGCGTCGGCTCCGAGAGCTTTTGTTTCGTAGATCTGATACTCATCGAGAATGAACTCCTTGGCCAGTATGGGTAGGGAGCTAACTTTTCTAACCTCCACTATATCACTAGGGTTTCCTCCAAAGAACCTGTTGTCAATCAATATGGAGATAGCTGAGGCACCGTGCTCATCATAGATCCTGGCTAATTTGCCGGGATTAAAGTCTTCTATTATAGTTCCCGCCGAGGGGGAGCACTGCTTAATTTCAGCAATAATATTAGTCTTTTCCCAACATGAGATGCTTTCTTTGAAATTATTAGTCCGAGGAGCGACAGCTACTCTCGATTTTAGAGCCGCTAAAGGAATTTTTCTTTTTCGGCCCCTCACTTCCCTTATTTTATTTTCTAATATCCTTGATAAGAGCAAAAAGTTCCTCTCTTTTAATTGCAGGTAAAATCAATCAGAGCTTCCAGTTTCTTTTTAGCCCTTCCTGAATCAATAGAATCTGCCGCTATCCGGATTCCTTGCTCCAGATCTTTAGCTTGATCTGCCGCTACCAGACAGGCAGCAGCATTAATGAGGACAATCTCCCTTTTGGACCCCATGACACCTTGGAGAATATCCTTGAAAATGCGAGCGTTTTCTTGTCTTGTGCCTCCACGTAAATCCTTGAGGCAAGCTCTTCTTATCCCAAAATCCTCAGGCTGAATATAGTAAGTACTTATCCGGTCCTCCTTAAGCTGGGTTATCTTCGTTCTTCCAGTCGTGCTAATCTCATCAAGTCCATCCTCTCCCCAAACAACGAAAGCACTCTTTACTCCAAGGTTTCTTAATACTCTGGCCAAGGGCTCGGTTAAGGAGGGCTGGTAGACCCCCAAGAGGCGCACGTTGGCCCCTAGAGGGTTGGTAAGGGGACCGAGGATGTTAAAGACTGTTCTAATCCCCATCTCCTGTCGGGGTGAAAGGGCATACTTCATCGCCGGGTGAAATGAAGGAGCAAAAAGAAAGCCGATTCCTATGCGCTCCAGGCACTCCCTCACCTTTTCTTTGGATACCGTTAATTTTACCCCTAAAGTTTCCAGAACATCGGCACTACCACATTGGCTGGAAAGAGCTCGGTTGCCATGTTTAGCCACCACTAAGCCTGCTCCCGCTGCCACAAAGGCGACCACCGTGGAAATATTGAAAGTGTTAAGGCTATCTCCCCCAGTGCCGCAAGTGTCGACCAAGGTGTCCTTTTCTAGACTGAAGGTATCAACTTTTTCCTGCATGGCTTTGGCAAAACCAGTAATCTCTTCCACTGTCTCCCCCTTCATTCTTAGAGCAGTAAGGAATGAGGCAATCTGAGCGGCAGTAGCTTTTCCCTCCATTATTATATCCATAGCTTCTCTTGCCTGTAGCTCGGTTAAACTACCACCTTCTACCAGAATTTTTAAAGTCTTCTTGATCATTTCTACTTCCAACCGTTCAAACTGGAATTTGCCAGGTTTTGAGCCATATACATTCTATGAGATTAAGGAAATTCCTCAGCAGTGCCTTGCCTGCTTTGGTTAATATTGATTCAGGATGAAACTGCATTCCAAAGACAGGATACTCCCGGTGTCGGATGCCCATAATCTCATCTTCGGCAGTCCAGGCAGTCTTTACCAAATAGGTAGGTAGGCTACCATTTTCAATGATCAAGGAATGATAGCGGGTAGCCACAAAGGGATTCTCTACCCCTTGGTAGATATCTTTTCCATAGTGATGGATAAGCGAGGTTTTTCCATGCATCAGATTTTCTGTCTCCACAATCCTTGCCCCAAAGACTTGCCCAATGCACTGATGACCCAGACAAACCCCTAGAATAGGTAGTCGGGGAGCAAAATGTTCTACTATTGAGTTAGACATCCCGGCCTCTTCCGGTCTACCCGGGCCAGGAGAGATAAGGATACTTTCCGGTTTTTTCCTTTCTATTTCTTTTAAGGTCAGGCTGTCATTTCGGTAGACTTCGGTTTTTTCCCCCAGCTCTCCTAGATATTGGACCAAGTTATAGACAAATGAGTCGTAGTTATCTATTACCAGAATCATTCTATTCCCTCTTCAGCCAGCTCGATCGCCTTGATGAGGGCTTGGGCCTTATTTAGGGTCTCTTGGTATTCGGACTGAGGATTAGAATCAGCGACAATTCCTGCTCCTGCTTGTACATAAGCAAATCCATCCTTCACCAGGATGGTACGGATGATGATACAGCTATCTAGATTTCCCGTGAAACTAAAGTATCCTAAGGCTCCAGCATAGGGACCTCGCCTAGAGGGCTCAATTTCTTCGATAATTTCCATGGCTCTTATCTTAGGTGCTCCTGAGACAGTCCCCGCGGGAAAGCTTGCTCTAAGAAGATCGTATTGATCCATGCCTTTTCTTAATTTCCCTTCCACGTGAGAGACAAGATGCATAACATGAGAATATTTTTCCATGCCCAATAGTTCGGTAACTTTTACACTACCACTTTCACAAACCCGGCCCAGATCATTGCGGCCCAGATCCACCAGCATTATATGTTCCGCTTTTTCTTTAGGATCGGCCAGAAGTTCTTGGGCCAGATGCTGATCCTCCTTCTCATCTCGTCCTCGGGGTCTGGTTCCAGCAATGGGCCGTAAGATAACCTTATTTTTCTCTTTTCTCACCAGAATCTCCGGGGAGCTTCCGATAATCTGAAAATCTCCGCATTTTAAATAATACATATAAGGAGAAGGATTGAGAGATCTTAAACAACGATAAATATCAAAGGGGGAAGCATTTACTTTTCTCTCTAACCTTTGAGACAAAACTATCTGAAAGGCGTCGCCCCGTTTTATATATTTCTTGGCCCTTTTTACTCCCTCCATAAAAAGCTGTGGAGTAAGGTTGGACTGAATATCAGTTTTTTCTTTCCTTTGCGCAGGCTTCATAATGGTGGAGGAACCAGAGGGAAGAGGGTTTCTTAATCTAGCCACCACCTCTTCTATTCTTCGCTTGGCTTTTTCATAGGTCAGGTAAGCAGGTTCTTTTCCATCCAAGAAGGCATGGGAGATAATCTTTATCTTATGATCAATATGATCGAATATGAGCAGAGTATCGCTGAGCATCCACAAACTATCGGGAAAACCTAGATCATCCTTATTCAATGTGGGAATCTTTTCCCAGAAGCGTATCATATCGTAGCCCAGATATCCCACCGCTCCCCCGGAGAAACGGGGCAGGCTAGGAAGATTAACTACCTTGAACCTTCCCATGATCTCCTTGAGTTCATGCAAAGGGTCTTTCTGGCAGGTTAAAGCAATATTTTTGCCCTTTTCTATTAGGTGGATCTTTTTCCCTTTACTTTTGAAGATGATTTTCGGCCTGCCCCCTAAAAAAGAGTATCTTCCTAATCTTTCTCCTCTTTCCACGCTTTCCAAAAGATAGGAAAATTTTCCCTGATCGAGTTTTTTATAGGCCGATACCGGTGTCTCTAGATCGGCAAGGATTTCTCGATAAACCGGGATCAAATTCCCTTTCTTAGATAACTTTTTAAATTCTTCTTCTTCCGGGTAATACAATTTCGTCCTTTAAAGAGATTCCTTTTTCTACAAGAGAAGGATTTTTCCCTTGTGGAACCCCGTATTTTTTCTTACTTCTAGCTGACTTTCACCTCCGGTAGCGACTTTAGTGCTTCTTCGATTTTTTCCTGCGGATATGCGTAGTCCTCCAGCTTGCCATCAAAATAGGCCTGGTAGGCGGCTAGATCAAAGAAACCGTGGCCAGAGTGGTTAAAGACGATGACTTTACCCGGCTTAGCATCTTTGGCTTCGTCGATTGCAGCCTTGGTAGCATGAGCAGTTTCCGGGGCCGGCAGGAATCCTTCCGTTTGAGCAAACAACAAAGCTGCCTCGAATACCTCCCGTTGATGATAGGCTCTGGCTTCAACCAATCCCAGATTCACCAGATGGCAAAGAATTGGAGCATCACCATGATACCGTAGTCCACCTGCATGAATCGGCGGAGGAACAAAGCTATGGCCCAGGGTGAACATCTTCACTATAGGTGCCGAGCAAGCGGTGTCCCCGTAGTCAAATCGGTATGGACCTCTGGTAAGGGTAGGACAGGCCTTAGGTTCTACCGCTAGAAATCTTATCTCATCGCCGGAAAGCTTTCGGGGAAAGAAAGGGAGAAAAAAACCGGAGAAGTTACTTCCTCCACCTACGCAGCCAATCATCACATCTGGTCGTTCTCCAATTTTTTCCAGTTGCTTTTCCGTCTCCAGGCCTACAATTGTTTGATGCAGCAAGACATGGTTTAGGACGCTACCCAAAGAGTATTTGGCATCATCATGCGTGGCTGCATCCTCCACAGCCTCTGAGATCGCTATTCCCAGGCTACCCAGACACTCAGGGTCTTCCTTTAACATTTTTCTGCCGAAGTTCGTCCGGTTAGAGGGGGAAGGAAACATCTCAGCTCCCCAGCTTTGAGCCAGGAGCCGGCGGTAAGGTTTCTGCTCGTAACTTATCCTTACCATATAGATGGTACAATTCAGTCCAAACATTTTACAGCCGTAGGCCAGGGCACTACCCCATTGACCGGCACCGGTCTCCGTGGCAATTCTCTTTACCCCTTCCTTTTTGTTATAATAAGCTTGAGCCACGGCGGTATTGGGTTTGTGCGATCCAGGAGGCGAAAAAGATTCATTCTTGTAATAGATTCTGGCCGAAGTTCCCAAAGCCTGCTCCAGGCTGTAGGCTCTATAGAGGGGGGTGGGGCGATAAAGAGCATAGACCCTTAATACCTCCTCCGGGATATCAATCCACCGTTGGGGAGACACCTCCTGCTCAATCAAAGCCATGGGAAAAATTGGCAAAAGATCCTCTGGCTTTACCGGTTCCTTAGTGGCCGGATGTATTACCGGGGGAAGTGGCTTGGGAAGGTCTGCCAACACATTGTACCAAGCTTTGGGTAGTTCTTTTTCTTCTAATGTGATCTTTCTTTCAGGCATAGTTCTCCTCCTTTTCGTTTTCTCTTTCTTCTTCACCCCTTTTTTGAGAGCCAATTCATCCACGCAAAAAACCGAGCGAGAAGCTCGGTTTTAAAGAAAAATATCCACTCACCTCCTCTCGTCTTAAGCTAGTCTCGTCTTAACGAATTGAGAAATTACTTACCCGATTGTACTTTCCCATGCCCGGAAAGGATCTCCGCTTTACCTCTTATCTTGATGGCAGATACATGTTCGGTAAACTGGCAGAGCCAGACCTCACCCGCATCCAATTTCTCGGTATGATGAACTGTAGTTTCCTTTCCTCGAGTCAAGCCAATAATAGTCACTCCATCTTCCAGCGCCTTCACTACAATAAAATCAGCTTCTACTATATCTTCCATTCTCTAACCTTTGAAATACATTATAGTAGTTTTTTCTCTCCTGTCAACCCACCGCAGATAGCAGGCACACTATTTTAGGAGACTTAATGCTTCCTTAACCCTGTCCAGTGCCGTGTCTATTTCTTCAATAGAGGCAGCGTAAGAAAGACGCAGATATTGGTCGGCACCAAAGGCGATCCCGGGTACCACTGCCACCTCCGCTTCCTCGAGGAGATAATTAGCTAAATCCAAAGAATTCTTTATGATCCAATTGTTATATCTTTTTCCAAAAAAGCTGGAAAAATCAGGAAATACATAAAAAGCCCCTTGAGGGAAAAAGCAACTCACCCCCTCCATTTTCTTTAATCTGTCTACTATAAAACTTCGTCGTTTGGCAAAGATTTCTCTTCGTCTTTCCACCTCGTCCTGCGGTCCTTTCAGGGCTGAAAGGGCGGCCATCTGGGCAATAGAGTTAGGGCAGGAGGTAGAGTGACTCTGTATTTTCTTCATCCCCTGGATAATTTCCTGCGGGCCTGCGGCATAGCCAATGCGCCAGCCGGTCATACTGTAGGTTTTGGACAGTCCATTAACAGTGAT
>JBHIEA010000089.1:0-7615 GCA_046760365.1 bacterium | reverse complement strand
TTTCTTCTTCCTCAACTATTCTTGAGGGGGAAAACATTCCCCCTCAACGCTCGCTGCCTTTCGGCACCTTACGGTCCGCTCGCTGCTCCCCCTGAAAAATCGGCAGAGCTGACTCGTTAAGGTGGCTGATATAAGACTCCTTTGGGGAAAGTCCCTCGATACGCATATAAACCTGCTGAGGACTAATACTTTCCTGGTGTTGTTGAGATTCCTACTTTCTGAAAGATGTGATCCACCCAGCGAAGGTAATAATCAGGATCAAAGAAAGATTCTAGTTCTTTCTTTTTAAAATATCTACTAATCTTTTTATCTTGTTCGATCAGTTGTTGAAAGTCCTTATCTTCCCGCCAAACCTTCAACGAAATTCTTTGTACCAGCTCGTAAGCTTCTTCTCGGGAGAGCCCTTTTTCCACCAATTCCAGCATTATTCTTTGAGAATAGAACAGTCCTTTCGATTGGGCCATATTTTTGCGCATATGTTCAGGATAAACAAAAAGGTTATTTAGAACCTGAATAAGTTTTTCCAGCATATAATCTACCAGGATGGTGGAGTCGGGAATTACCACTCTCTCGGAGGAGGAATGGGAAATGTCTCGTTCTCCCCAGAGACTGATATTCTCTAGAGCAGTCTGTAGGTTACTCCTTACCAGACGAGCCAGACCACAGATTCTCTCACATACTATGGGATTACGTTTGTGAGGCATAGCGGAAGACCCTTTTTGCTCTTTGCCGAACCCCTCCTCGGCTTCCCTTATCTCGGTTCGATGCAGACCTCTAATTTCCAGGGCGAATTTACCTAAAGATGAAGCAATGATGGCTAGAGCAGAAAGATATTGTGCATGACGGTCTCGCTGAATTATCTGGCTGGAGATTGAGCAGGGGGTAAGATCTAACCTGCGACAAACATACTCCTCCACTCGAGGATCAAGATGAGCATAGGTTCCCACTGCTCCGGAAATTTTACCACAGGAGATAATCTCTTTAGCTCGACGCATTAACTCTAAATTTCTTTTGGTCTCCTCATACCACAGAGCGAACTTCAAACCAAGGCTGATGGGTTCTGCATGGACCCCATGAGTTCTTCCCATCATTAAAGTCCCTTTGTACTCTCGGGCTTTTTTTTCTAAGACCTGGATTAATTTCTCTAAATCCTGGATGATTGTCTCGCCTGCGAGCTTCATCTGAAGAGCAAGAGCTGTATCCACCACGTCGGAGGAGGTAAGGCCAAAATGAATATAGCGAGCCTCAGGACCGAGGTGTTCAGTTACACTGGTAAGGAAAGATATGAGGTCATGCTTGACCTTTTCTTCGATTTTCCTTATTCGATTAATATCGAATCCAGCATCTTTTTCTATCTTTTTGACTACCTCTGGGGGAATTTTTCCCAGCTTAGCCCAGGCCTGGCAAACAAGAATCTCTATTTTGAGCCAGAGCCCAAATTTTCCCTCTTCGTCCCAGATTTTTCCCATTCTGGGAAGAGTATAGCGAGAAATCATTTTTTCCTTATCTTACCCATAGTTCTCAGAGGTAGTCCCCAGATATGGATGAATCCTGGAGCCGCCTTTTGATTGAACGCGCTTTCCTTGCCGTATGTAGCGAGATCTCTATCGTATAAGGAATAGGGAGACCTTCTTCCTACCACTTCACAACTGCCTTTGTAGAGCCTTAATTTAACCTGGCCAGACACCGCTTTTTGAATTTGGCACACGAATCCATCCAGAGCTTTACGTAAGGGAGAGTACCAGAGTCCATTATAGACGAGTTCAGAATACTTCTGAGCAATGGTCTCTTTAAAATGGAGAGTTTCCCGGTCCAGGGTTAACTTTTCAAGCTCCCTGTGGGCAGAGTGAAGAATCACCGCAGCCGGAGCCTCATAAATCTCCCTTGATTTTATCCCCACTACTCTATCTTCTACCATATCAATGCGCCCGATACCATTTACTCCCCCTACTGCGTTCAACTCCTCTATTAGATTAACCAAACCATAGGCTTTACCATTTAACTTTGAAGGAACCCCCTCCTTAAGTTCAATTTCTGAATAAGTGGGTTTATCCGGTGCCTTTTGAGGAGGACGGGTTATTTGATAGGCTCCAGCAGGAGGCTCCCGCCAGGCATCTTCCAAAATTCCGCATTCAATACTTACTCCCCACAAGTTTCTGTCAATGGAATAAGGGGAGTCTTCGCTCACCCCAACGGGAATATTGCGGGCTCGAGCATATCGTATTTCTTCCTCTCTTGAGCTCAATTCCCATTCTCGTAGGGGCGCCAGGATGATAATTTCAGGATTTAGTGCTCGTGCTGTTACTTCAAATCTTACCTGGTCATTTCCTTTTCCTGAACATCCATGGGCAATAGCCTCGGCCCCTTCCTTCTCAGCTAGCCTCACCAGTCCCTTGGCGATCAGGGGACGGCCCAGAGCTGTGGCTAAAGGGTATTTCTCCTCATAAAGAGCTCCTGCCTGTAGCGCTGGAAGAACATACTTTTCACAGAACTCTTCTCTGAGGTCTTCTATATAGGCTTTGGCAGCTCCTGTTCTCTCAGCCTTTTCCTTTATAAAGTCAAGTGATTGACTCTGTCCCAGGTTAGCAGTATAAGTAATGATTTCAGCCCCATATTTTTCCTTAAGCCAACAAAGAATCACTGAGGTATCCAATCCTCCGGAATAGGCTAAAACAATCTTTCTAATTTCTCTCATAGTTAAATTCCCTCTCTCAGTTTATTAACCAGAAGATGAGCCTTACGAAGAGGTTCGGGTACTCTGGAGCCGCTGGCACATTTCAGAACTATTTCAATAGAGGTGTCCAAATTTATCTTGTGTCCCGGAGAGACAAAGATGGGTCTGACTTTATCTTTTGTCCTCACCACCGCCCCTACCACTTTTTCCTCATCCTTTAATAACTCAAGGCTCCCGTTTCTAGCCTGAGGGGGTGAGTACTGTCCGACTAATCTAGATTTAGCACAACCAATAGTGGCTCTATCCAGCCATAACCCCAGATGCACTGCTATTCCTATCCTTCTTGGATGAGCGATTCCCTGGCCGTCAAAGAGGATAAGATCTACCTTACTTTTTATCTTTTTAAATGCTTCGAGGAGAGGGGGTCCCTCTCGAAAAGCCAGCAGTCCAGGAAGGTAGGGAAATTTTACCGGGAGGTGAGAAAAAGCTTCCTCAATCATGGCTAACCCGGGAAACTCCATAACAACCACTCCCCCGATAGCCATGTCCTTTGAATACCCAACATCGGCTCCGGCAATTCTTTCTATTTTATCAAAGCCGTTATGGAGGCTCATCTTATCTCTTAGTTTCATTTGAATCTGGACTGCCTCCTCAGGACTCACTTCCCACGAATGAAGGTCAGTCCACTTCAATCTGTTCCTCAATAATTCCATGGCATCAAAGTTGCGCATCGAGAACAGCGCAACCATGGCTAACTCAATAGCTCCACCAGTATGGCTTTTTGTAAATGCAGGCGATTTTCTGCCTGCTCGAAGACAATGCTTTGGCTACCTCCTATAACCTCAGAGGTGATCTCCTCGCCTCTATGTGCGGGAAGACAATGCATTACCAGAGCATCTTTTTTGGCTCTCCTCAGGAGTTTCTCATTGATTTGATATGGCTGGAAGATCCTTTTGCGTCTCTTTTTTTCTGGTTCTTTACCCATGCTGGTCCAGACGTCGGTGTAGACGATATTTGCCTGTTCCACAGCCTTTAAAGGATCTTCCTGGACCACTATCTTTCCCCTGCCAATTTTTTTTGCTATCTTCATTATCTTTGGGTCCGGGCCATATCCTTCGGGATTAGAGACAACGATGTTGACTCCTAATTGGGCTGCCCCTAGAAGGAGGGAATTACAGATGTTGTTCCCATCCCCCACATAGACAAATTTCATGGTTTCTAGGTCAATTTTTCTCTTCCAGAGAGTGTAATAATCGGATAGAGCTTGACAGGGATGAAGAAGATCGGTAAGGCCGTTGATCACCGGGATACTGGAGGATTCAGCCATTTTTACCACTTCTTCATGATCAAACGTTCTCATCATAATGGCATCTACATATCTGGAAAAGATTTTGCTGGTATCCTCGATAGTTTCTCCTCTTTCTAGCTGAAGGTCTTGAGAAGAAAGGAATATCGCGCATCCACCCAGTTGATACATACCCACTTCAAAGGAGAGGCGGGTTCGGGTAGAAGGTTTACGGAAGAGCATTCCCAGGGTCCTGCCCCGCAGGGGGTGATATGGTCTTCCCCTTTTTAGTAGACCTCTTAGGTAATCTGAGAGTTCAAAAAGATGGAGAATCTCATCTTTAGTCAAATCCGCAATGGAGAGAAGATCTTTCTTCATCTTTTTTGAATTGGTAGCCGCAGGATTTATCCTGCGTTTCATGAAATAATATCTTCCAAGCTAAAATCCAGCGATCCCTTGGGAAGGAACTCTTTCCAATCAGAGACCAACCCTTTTCTTACTGGATTATCCAGAATGTAGATTATGTGCTTCTTTAAATCATCTTCTTTCCGGTGAACATGGTCGTAAAAATCTTTTTGCCATTTCGTTCCTTTTTTATTCTGCGATAGCCAAAAACCAGTCTTTTGTTTGAAAAAACTCGTCATTTTCCATAAATCAGAACTGCCTGAAATACCTTCATTAATAACGTGCAAATGATCCGGCATAAACATATATACCCAATTTTTACAACTATACTTTTCCTTCGCTTCTCTTAGGATTTCTATGAACTTGTCCACTATTGTCTTTTCCACAAAAAAGGGTCTTTTGTCTTCAATACAAAGAGTGAAAGTTACCCTTACCTGCCCCAGGTAGCAGTGCAGAGGTAACCGGTGTTTCTTTTCTCTAACATTTCTGTTTGTCATTTCTCTACGCAGGCTGAAGCCTGCGGCTACCCTCAGAGCGAAGACACCCCCGTGGACACCGCCTCTCCCCTTTACGAAAGATTTTTCCCTTTATTCATAAGGCTTTTTGCATTTCTTCCATATTATTTTTGACACTACCTAATTGCACATCGACAGCAGAGCAGGCTCCTAAGGAGAGCCTATTCTTTCTTTTAATAGTTTGTTAACTAAGTGGGGGCTGGCTTTCCCCTTGGTTTTTCTCATTACCTGTCCTATTAGAAAGCTCAAGGCTTCTTTTTTACCTTTTTTAAAGTCGTTTACCGCCCCTGGGTTTTCTTTTACCACCTCTTCCACTGTATTTGCCAATTTCAGCTCATCGGTGATCTGCACCAGTTTTTTCTCCTCCATTATCTTTTCTGGGGCCTTTCCTGTTTTGAACATCTCTTCGAAAACAAGTTTAGCTAATTTCCCACTTAAGGTTCCTTCTTTCATCTGGACCAGCAGGCTACCTATCTGTTCAGGGCTCACTTTGACCTGGGGTATTGAGAGATTGGCTTTTTTGACCAACCTCAGAAACTCTCCCATTATCCAGTTACTCACCAGTTTAGGGTGAGGAAAACTCACCACACACCTCTCAAAATAATCAGCTAACTCTTTGGTATCGGTAAGAACTCCCGCATCATAAGGAGGAAGGTGGTAATCTTTTATGAACCTTTGGTATCGTCTGAGGGGAAGTTCGGGAAGCTCTTTGGTTAAATTCTCCTTCCATTCCTCATTCACCTCGAGTGGCAAAAGATCAGGCTCGGGAAAATATCGGTAATCGTGTGCTTCTTCCTTACTTCTCATGCCTCTGGTTCTTTTTTCTTTGGGGTCCCATAGACGGGTCTCCTGGGCGACCTTTTCTCCTCTGTCTAAAAGGCTCGATTGTCTTTTTACTTCTGACTCAAGTCCATCTCTTAATTCTTTGAAAGAATTCATGTTTTTAAGCTCGGTCTTGGTTCCCAACTTTTCTAGCGTCGGAGAAACTGAGATATTAGCATCGCAGCGTAGAGATCCCTCTTCCATATTACAATCGCTGACCTCCAAGTAGCGCAGGGTCCTTTTGAGGTTAACCAAATATTGATAGGCTTCTTCGGGAGAATGAAGTTCTGGCCGGCTCACAATTTCCATTAAGGGAATCCCGGCTCGGTTGTAGTCAACGAAACTCGCATTCTTATCTGCAGGCTCTTGGGTATCTTCCCCATGAATAAGCTTGCCGGCATCTTCTTCCAGGTGAACTCTTTCGATCTCGACTCTTCTTGGCTTGTCGTTTATCTCAAACTCCAGATACCCCCCTTTGGCCAGAGGTTCATCATATTGGGAGATCTGATAATTCTTGGGTAGATCCGGATAATAGTAATTCTTTCTGGCAAATCTACAAAGCCGGCTGATTTTGCAGTTTAAGACTAAAGCTGTGGAAAGGGTGTACTCTACCGCCTTTTTATTAATGACAGGAAGTACTCCCGGTAGACCCAGGCATATGGAGCAGGTCTGGCTGTTGGGGGGTGCTCCAAATCTGGTACTACACCCACAGAAAAGCTTGCTCTCGGTTGAAAGCTCTACATGAACTTCTAACCCAATGTTGACCTGGTATTTCATCCTTCCATTCCTACTCCATCTATCTTAGCCTGGCAGAATCTGCACTTACCTCCATCAAGGTCGAATTTCTCTATTCTGTATCCATAGCGTTGAATAAGTAGTCTGCCGCAATTGTAGCAGTAAGTATTCTCACCCTCATCTCCGGGAACATTTCCGGTATAAACGTACCTTAAACCTGCCTTCAGGCCAATCTGGCGAGCTAGATGAAGAGTTTGGGGAGAAGTGAAGGCGAGATTGTTCAGTTTGTAAGTGGGATAAAAGCGGCTGAGATGCCAGGGAGTATCTGGTCCCAAATTAACTATGAATTCGGCTATTCTTTTTAACTCCCCCGTTGAATCATTCAGGGTGGGAATGATGAGAGTAGTTACTTCCAGCCAGATCCCTATTTTCTTCATGAGTTTTAAGGTTTCTAGAACCGGCGTGAGCTTACCTCGGCAGTTTTTTCGGTAAAAGTCTTGCCTGAAGGACTTCAAATCCACATTAGCTGCATCCAGATAGGAACTTATTTTTAGTAGGACCTCCTTATTCATGTACCCATTGGTAACAAAGATGTTTTTGATGAGCTCGCTTTGGGCTAGCCTGGATGTGTCATAAGCAAACTCAAAGAAGATAGTGGGCTCGGTATAGGTATAAGCGATGCTTTTGCATCCAGATCCTTTAGCTTGGGAGACGATAGACTCAGGAGTATGATTTCTTCCTTCAATTTCTCCCCTCTCTCTGGGAAGTTGAGAAATACTGTAATTTTGACAGTTTAGGCATCTTAGATTACATCCCACCGTAGCCAGAGAAAAAGCATCCGAGCCGGGATAAAAATGATAGAGAGGCTTTTTTTCTATGGGGTCTATGGCTAATGATACTATCTTTCCATAGACCAAGCTATAGAGTTTTCCTTCCCGGTTTTCCCTCACTCCACAGATGCCTCTTTTGCCATCTCCTATCCGACAGTAATGAGGGCAGAGCTGGCAGATTACTTTTCCATCTTCCAATGGCTCATAAAACATAGCCTCATGCATCTAGCTTATCTTTATGCTAAAAGAAAGGTTTTATGCCTTATAATAAAGGACGGAGCTTTGCCTGTCAAGCTTGACAATCGGCCAATTTTTTATAGAATTAAGGCTGATATGGTTCTTACTGTTA
>JBHIEA010000088.1:0-7636 GCA_046760365.1 bacterium | reverse complement strand
TGATTCGGAAGGTCTTTGAAGTCGATCCTTTGCTCTGTCCCCGATGTGGTGGCCAGATGCGCATCATCGCCTTCCTCTCAGACTATACGGTGGTTGATCGTATCATCAATCACCTCAAGCTGACCTTTATGGCAGAGAGACCTCCCCCGCCGAGAATTGCCTCGCAGGAATTCTTGATGAGCACTTAGCCCTCGAACAATTATTTTTCATAATTCTCTCTTTGACCAGAAGAAGAGGTTTGGTTGATTTTCGGCGTTTTCGGCACCCCCAACAGCATAGAAGAGACATCCTCCGGTTTTTAATCCGTTCTTGACACCCTTTTGAGTCTAAACCAATTTCTTTCTACACTGACGTTTGACAATCAGGCTCTTGGGTTTGACGGGATAACACTCCCTTTCAGCGGTTACTGTCTTGAACTGGTCGGCTATGGTGCCTGGCAGTTCTGTGATATCCCTGACCGGGCGATGAGCATTTTGATCAAATTTGATGAGAACTACTGTCAAAATTAAAAAAATGCCGGGATAATTTCTTAACCTCTCGCCTCCATTCCCGTCGAGAAAGGGAATCATAGGATAACCTTCAATTGCGCCCAAAAGGAAAAAATATAATGCCGAAGAGGGGATTCTGACCCCATTGATTTTATAACTTCTTTAAATTCAATTAATTACAAGCTAAGTCTCTGAAAACAAAAAATTTTCTTTTTTTATTTGGTTTTGTTTGTTTTGATGTATCTTTATGTATTTTGGAATGAAATGGTCACAAGCCTGCCTTAACCTCCACGCAGGATTTTTAAACTAGCTGGCTGCTTCGTGCTGAAATGCTGGATATTCAATTTGACACCTATTTGATTAATTATTATTCTATTACCACAATAGCAAAAAGAAATAACTATGGCAATTAAGTGCCCCAAATGTTATTCAGATAACCCTCCCGATTCTAAGTATTGCAAAGAGTGTGCTACACCTTTCCCAACTGCTGAAGAAATCCCTCTCTCCCACACCAAGACTCTCCAAACACCAGTTAAGGATTTAATCAAGGGGACAACTTTTGCAGGAAGATACCAAATCATCCAAGAACTTGGTAGAGGAGGTATGGGAGTTGTCTACAAAGCCCAGGATACTAAGCTTAAGCGGACTGTTGCCTTGAAATTTCTTCCTCCAGAGTTAACACACATCTCGGAGGTAAAAGATCGATTCATGCGCGAGGCACAGGCTGCTGCTGCCTTGGATCATCCCCATATATGTACTGTCTATGAGTTTGACGAGGCGGAGGATAAAACCTTTATCTCTATGGCCTATATAGAAGGTCAGAGCTTAAAGAAGAAGATCGAATCGGGCCCACTAGAGCTGGATGAAGCCCTTAGGATTGCCACGCAAGTAGCAGAAGGTTTGCAGGAAGCACATAAGAAGGGAGTTGTTCACAGGGACATCAAGAGCGCCAACATCATGGTGACGGATAAAGGCCAGGCCAAGATCATGGATTTTGGATTGGCCAGGGCTCCAGGAAGAACTCTCATAACAAAAGAAGGGATGACTATGGGGACGATTGCCTACATGTCTCCCCAACAGGCGCGCGGTGAAGAGGTTGATCACCGCACGGATATCTGGTCCTTAGGGGTGGTTCTTTATGAAATGTTCACCGGTCAACGGCCATTCAAGGGGGAGCATGACCAGGCGGTTGTGTATTCCATCTTGAAGGAGAAACCA
This sequence comes from bacterium, assembly GCA_046760365.1. Classification (GTDB taxonomy): domain Bacteria; phylum Aerophobota; class Aerophobia; order Aerophobales; family AE-B3A; genus AE-B3B. Next base: position 5,930 of record JBHIEA010000088.1, on the reverse strand, counting down.
AAGCCAATTACAGATTTAAAGGCCGAGATTCCTATGGCTATAGAGCAGGTTGTGGGAAAGGCTCTGGAGAAGAATCCGGATGATAGATACCAACAGATAGAGGACCTGTTAGATGATTTAAGATCCATATCAGAGGGAATAGTGCCAGAGGGGGTTAGGGCAAGGCTGAGGAAAATAAAGATTCTTAAGAGAAAGAGGGCAATTCTTTATGCAGGCATAGCAGGTCTCCTCATCATAATGACTGTGATAGCACTAAGTCTTTTCACAGGACGCACTGAGGCCATTGATTCGGTTGCCGTGTTACCGCTGGAGAACCTTTTCAGAGCAGAATCTTTGGGCTCAGAGCTATGAGCGCGACTTAAGTAACATTCTGGTTTTACAAGGCGAGGTGGCCCAAGCCATTGCCCGGGAAATTAAAGTCAAACTGACAGGAGAAGAACAGACACGTCTGGCTAGTGCACGAACAGTTAATCCCGAGGCATACGAGGCCTATCTCAAGGGCCGATACTACCGGGAACGGTGGACATTAGACGCAACAAAGCGCGCCATCGAGTACTTCCAGCAGGCCATCCAGGTAGATCCGAACTATGCTGAGGCGTACGCTGGTTTGGCGGAATGCTACGTTTTCCCGGAAATTGATGCGCCAAGAGCAAAGGAGGCTGCCCTGAAGGCGTTGGAGATCGACGGCAATCTCGGTGAAGCACACGCCTCGCTAGCCATTATTAGTTGTGCTGTGGATTGGGATTGGATCAGTGCTGAGAGGGAATTCAAACGAGCCCTCGAGCTGAACCCTAACGATGCCAATGTTCATCATTGGTACTCACATTATCTAATGGGGATGGGTCAAACCCAGGAATCGCTCGCGGTGGCCCGACGCGGCCTGGAAATTGACCCTCTTTCGCCGACGATGAACGGCAGCCTTGGAGAAATATACCTGCACGCACGCCAGTATGACCAGGCAATCGTGTGGCTACGGAAAACTCTGGTGTTGGACCCGGATTGGCTTCCGGCGTACTCGTTTCTTGGAAGGACTTACTTGTATAAGGGAATGTATGAAGAAGCCATCGCAACGATTCAAAATCAAAAACAAAATCATGTAAGGAGGGCATTACTTGGATATGCCTATGCTATGGCGGGGCGGAGAGCCGAGGCGATGGAGATCATAGAGCAAATGCTTGCGCTACCAAAGCAATGGACTTCGTATCGAATTGCAACGATCTACGCAGCACTGGACGAGAAGGACCAGGCGTTCTATTGGCTGGAGAAGGCCTATGAGGAGCGTCATGGGTGGCTGGTGTTCCTCAAAGTAGAGCCGGAGCTTGACCCCCTACGCGACGACCCGCGCTTCAAAGACTTGCTACGCCGCATGAATTTTCCAGAGTAAGGAAAAAGACTGGACGGGCAAAGCCATAGAGCATTACGAGAAATTCCTCGACCTCTGGAAATTCCATAAAAGTAAACAGATGTTTACCTCTTTTCATTCAAGAGATGAGTCGCTCTCTATCTTTTACAAGGAAGAGGTCCTCTCCCTCCTGCTTCGCAAACAGCTTATAAGCCTCTATCTTGTAAAGAAAATCCTCAGTGAAAAAAATTAACTACTATAAATTGTTAAATATGGAAAGCTTACTTAGCGGTTTTAAAGATTATTAATAAACCCTTTTACGTGGTTTTTTCTATCAAGCTTCCAGATACATATTTATGGATAAGTCTCGATATCAATGTCTGATAAGGTATTCCCTCTTCAATTGCTTTAACTTTTAACGCATTGAGATCTTTTTTCGAAATTCTGATATTCATCCGCTGATCTTTACGTAAAGTTTTTTTCGCGATTTTCTTTGATTTCTCTATCTCTTCTTGAAGCTTAGAGATTGATCTCCATTCACCTTTCTCGATTGAATCTATAAGTTTTTTTTCTTTATCGAATTTCATGTCTCCTCCTTCTCTTTCCTAAGATACATTTGTGTATATTTGCGGCTGGGAAATATTGTCTTTAAAAATCGTTCTTCTCCCTTATCTTCAAAAGGTACAGCATAAGCGTAATTATCAACGTTAATAATATAGACTCTTTGATTTTTATATATTTTTATGTTTGGGTGCTCCAGGATATCAAGCACGAAATCATTCTCTATGAGAAATACAATCTGTTCGAATGAAACTCCTCGTTCGCGTTTCAGTTGTTCATTCTTCTTATTATCCCAGTTGAAAATCACCTTGGTTATGATAAACTATTGTGTGCTTATTGTCAATACATTATTCTGTTGTGAAATTTCCATAAAATCTGTAATATCGCTAAGCTAACGAGATACAGATAAGGGAATAGACTTAGCTAACTTACTGAATAAACGTGTCTAAAAAAGACTTAGAAAAGGAAACAGCACAGTGGAAAACGAAGAAGCGGACGAGCGAGTGCGCAAATACATGATACGGCCTATCCTTTTCCTCAAGAAGCTTTCCTTTGATGAGACCGAGGGCAAGGTCTCATACCAGTATGGGAACGCCACCTCCGCCCCGAGATCTCAAGCAGGAACTTATGATAGCAGCCGAGGAGAAGTGGGAGTACAGGCAATTGACACTGCCGTTTTGAGTGTGATATGTTCATTTCAAGATTTCAGCTGACAAAAATAGCGGAAAATTGTTAGGAATTGGTGCTATCGCAAAAAGGAAATTCTGTTTTTTAAGGATGGTGGATCATAAAATGTCCTAAGTGTCATTTTGAGAATCCTGACGATACCCTTTATTGTGGTAAGTGCTCTACTCCACTTAAGCCCTCAGAGGAAATCTCTCCCACAAAAACTCTCGAGACACCTGCGAAAGGATTAACCACAGGAACCACCTTTGCCTCCAGGTATGAGGTCATCGAAGAGCTCGGAAAAGGAGGAATGGGCAGGGTCTATAAGGCATTAGATAAGGAGATTAACGAAGAAGTTGCCATAAAGCTCTTGAAACCTGAGATCGCTTCTGATGAAAGTACTGTCGAACGCTTCCGGAACGAGCTGAAATTTGCCCGCAAGATCGCTCATAAGAATGTGTGTAAGATGTATCACCTCGCAAAAGAAGAAGAGACTCCCTACATCACCATGGAGTATGTTCCGGGTGAAGATCTGAAGAGCCTGGTAAAAAGGAAAGAGAAGTTAGCAGACGAGGAGGCAATATCTATAGCTAAGCAGGTGTGTGAAGGACTTGTTGAGGCACATAGGCTGGGTGTTGTGCATCGGGATTTGAAACCTCAGAACATCATGATTGATAAAAAAGGCGATGCGAAGATCATGGATTTTGGGATTGCCCGTTCGGTTGAGGCGCCTGGGGTGACAGTGACAGGTATGATGATCGGGACACCGGATTACATATCGCCCGAGCAAGCAGAGGGAGAGGAGGCAGATCAACGTTCAGATATCTATTCCTTAGGAGTGATTCTTTATGAGATGGTGACAGGGAGTGTTCCTTTTAAAGGAGACACAGCACTAAGTGTGGCTTTAAAACACAAGTCCAAGTTACCTCCAGATCCAAGGAAGCTCAATCCTGAGGTTTCGGAAGATCTCAATCGTTTGATTTTGATCTGCATGGAGAAGGAGAGAGAGAGGAGGTATCAGACTGCAGCGGAGCTCTTGTCTGAACTAGACAAGATAGAGAAGGGTATTCCCATAGCAGTGAGGATACCTTTAAAGAGAAAGCTTGAGATTAAGTGGAAGAGTGTTCTTCTGTATGGGGGAGTTCCTCTTTTTTTGATTTTGATCATTGCGGGTGTAATCTATCTGTTTATTGGACGTGCTGAAGCCGTCGATTCCATTGCGGTCCTGCCGTTTGAGAACCTCACGGGTGATACCGGGCAAGAGTATTTCGTCGACGGGATTATTGATGAGTTGATCGGGCAGTTGGGTCAGATTGGAGCGCTACGGGTGATTTCCCTCTGGTCGGTTATGCAGTACAAAGGTGTAAAGAAGCCGCTGCCGGAGATTGCGCGAGAGCTAAACGTGGATGCTGTGGTGACAGGGACGGTACAGCAGGTAGGCAGCAGCGTGAGCATTCGGGTGCGGCTAATCGATGCGCTCCCAGCGGAGCGGAACCTCTGGGAGGAGACATACGACCGGGCCATGGCCGATGTGTTGGTGATGTACAGCGACATTGCGCGGGCCATTGCCAGAGAGGTCAAAGTCAAGCTTACCCCGGACGAAGATACACGTCTTACTACCGCCCGACAGGTCAATCCCGAGACATACGAGGCCTACCTTAAGGGGATGTTCTACCTGAACAAAGGCAGGCCGGAAGAAATCAAACAAGGCATGGCCTATTTCCACGAGGCGGTTGAAACAAACCCGACGGATCCCTTAGCCTATGCAGGGCTGGCGCTTGGTTACGTCACTCTCGGTCATAATCCTGCTGGTCCGGGGGATGCCTGGTCGCGAGCCCGCGCGGCAGCAGACAGGGCGTTAAGGCTGGATTCAACGCTGGCCGAGGCCCACGCCGCATTGGCTGACTTCAAACTCTACTACGAATGGGACTGGGCGGGTGCGGAACAAGGCTTCCAGCGTACCAATGAACTGAATCCCAATCTGGCCATGAATCACTACCACTATGCGTGGTATCTCGCTCTGGTCGGACGACTGGATGAAGCCATCATAGAACACAAGCGAGCCCAAGAGCTGGATCCGTTTGAGCCCCTACACACTGCTTGGCTGGGATGGTTATATTACTTTGATGGGCAATTTGACAAGGCGATGGACGAAGCCCGGAAGGCGCTCGAACTGAATCCTGATTACTACATCGCGCATTGGATCCTGGGAGAAGTCTATGCGGAAAAGGAAATGTATGAAGAGGCGATCGCAGCAGTCCACAAGGCGGTGGAGGTTGACCCCATTGGCTTTAGATGGGCTCTTGGGCGTATTTACGCGCTGGCTGGCCAGACGGAAGAAGCGCGGAGGATACTGGCTGAATTGGAGGAAGAGGAAGCCACCCAATGGGGGACTATTACTCTAGCGAATTTATGTACAACTCTAGGGGAAATGGATAAGGCATTCAGATGGCTGGAGGTGGCATACGAATTGCATTCGGCCTGGCTCCCATGGATCAGGGTGGATCCTATATTAAAGCCCCTACGCGACGATCCTCGCTTCAAGGATCTGCTGCGGCGGATGAACCTTCCAGAGCCAGAATAATCAGCAAATCCAACAGAAATGCTGCAAAGCCAGAGCCATAGAGCACTATGAGAAATTCATCTCCCTCTGGAAAGACGATGATCCTGGTATGGCTGAGGTTATGGATGCAAAGAAGGGGCTGGCTGGGCTGAAGGGCAGATAAAAGAAAGAATTACTCCTTACCTATATCCCTAAATTACTTTTTTGTTTGCCGTCACTCCATCTTCTCATTTTTTTCAAGATCTGAAGGGAAGGAAGCAAAAAAAGAGATCAGTTTATCAAGAAAAGGTTTCTGGGGCCAGTGTTCACCTCTCTCCCAATGACCGATGGTGGTCGGATCAATCCCCAGTAAATGCGACAGTTTCTTCTGAGTTAGGCCGTGAAGTCTTCTGTATGTGAGAATTTGTTCAGCTAAGCTATTAGAGGTCATTTCAAAAGGTATATATCCCAGGAATTCGATGATCTTTGGGATGGATGAAAGAGATGGTTTAACACGGTTGCTTTCCCAGAGATAAATAGAAGTCTCGTCAACCCCGATTCTTTTTGCTACTTCCTTCTGATGGAGCTTAAGATCAAGCCTCCTCTTTCTTAGATGATCTCCCAGGGTATTTATTATTTGAGGATAACCAGGTGGAAGAGGTTTTTTAGCCTTAAGAGTCAAATGGCAAAAAGGCAACACAAGGGTGCGAAGACGCCTATTCTGGGCTTTCTTCTTCTGGTTTTGAATGCACAGAAAGCCAGAGGGTGCGTTACTACTCGAAAATATCGAGGCCTCTTTTAGACCGCATTGATATTCAG
>JBHIEA010000087.1:0-7717 GCA_046760365.1 bacterium | reverse complement strand
TCTCCCATGAACTTTGGAAACACAGTTACAATATCGTAGGCACCCGTGTGGGTGACGAATTCAATTTTCTCCTTCTCGTAAACCTCGGCAAAGGGTACTCCAATGACTTTGAGCTTGACACCGAATTTTTTCAAGAAGTCATCTTTATACCACTCCCAAGGCATCTGATTGTGTCCGGCATCGCCTACCACCGTTAGAGTGACTACTTTTTCTTGAGCAAGAGCTACTGCCCCGACTAAAGAGACCAGCAAGGCCAGACATACTAATAAACCCAGGATCTTTCTTCCCATTTTATCCTCCTTTATAAGATTTGGGTTCTTTACCCTCTTCTTTCCTTACCATCACCACCTCCCTTCACTTTTTGATTTTTCGTTTAAAAACCCCTTCTTCTTACTTCGATCGGCTCATGACTTCTCGGGGATCCTATTTTAAGCCTAGGTCGTGCAGCTTCTCCTGGCTGGGGATACCTTCCTCAGTCCAGCCCCGAAGATCGTAATATTCCCCCAGCATTTTTCCTAGGTGGGGAAGGCTCCCCCTGGCGCCCCCTTTTTTGCGGTCCAAAGTTAAAAGTCTCAGGGGAAGAAAATCATCCTTTCGACTAATGCCCAATCTGCAGTTAAAAATTCTCTTTAAGTTAAAGAGCCTCTCTCCCACTTTGATTAACTCTTCGGGAGTCATAGTCCACCCAGTAACCAAATTAAGCCACTCGGTTATCTGAGGTGGTCCTATTTTTCCACAGAAAAGAAATTTACACAATCCCAGGGCATTAAAGCAGGCCATATAGTTCTGTAATCTTACCGTTATCTCTGCCTTTCCTTTGATGTCATGAAGATTTAAAGAGTGATCGTAAGGAAGGCCATTTACCGGCGGCCCTTGTTCGAAAGTATAAGACAAGGTATCCAGATGACAGGCTCCTCTGTTACCGGTTGCGTAATTAAGTGCCATGCTGGCGAAAGCACGAGGATCATGCATAGGAACTTCTAGTCCTTTAACGTGTATAGCAAACTCATCAGAATTTTGGCCAATTCGTCTTACCGCCTCACGGGTCCCATCGGCTAATAGATCGCCTATCCCTTCTCGCCTGGCTATTTTGTGAATAATTTCAATTATTGCCTGACTATTTCCCCAAGTGAGTTCTATTCCATCAGTGTCAGACTTGGTTAGTAGATTCTTTTCATAAGCCTCTATGGCGAAGGCAATGGTCACTCCCGTAGAAATGGCGTCTAAACCATATCTATTACACCAATCATTAGCTTCAGAAATAGCTTCAAGACTATCATTCAAACAAAGAGCACCTAGAGCAGCATTTGACTCATATTCGGGTGCATGTAATCTTTCTTCTTTACCACTCTTTTTGCTTAACTTAATAACTTTGCCACAGCGGATTGGACAACCAAAGCAGCCATAATGTCTGGCGAAAAACCTTTCTATGAGAGTTTCACCGGTCGTTTTTCTGGCACCCCCTTCCCATTTTCCTTGAATGAAGTTCTTGATGGGAAGATCTCCTATGGGCTCAACCACTGAGAACATACCGTTTGCGGTGCCAAACGCACTTAAAGCCACAGTATTTTCCTTAAGAGAGGGGAGAGTCTTGCGGATTGACCGGAGGAGTTTCTCCTTCTCTTTGACGGTCGGTCGCTTGCTACCCCGGACAACCACGGCTTTAAGCATCTTTGAACCCATTACTGCTCCCAGACCACCTCTTGCTGCGGCTCTACTTTCTCTTCCGCCAATCATTACCGATGCCATCCTGCATAGATTTTCGCCTGCCTGTCCTACGCAGGCAACCTGTGCTTTAGAGTCAGTGGCTTCTAACAACTTGTTGGTGGCGAGATAAGTATTTAATCCCCAGATACTTTGAGCAGATTTTATATAGATTTCGTCCTCATTAATCCACAGATATACGGGCTTTTCTGCCTTGCCAGTAAAGACTATCCCATCATAACCGGTAGATTTTAGTTCAGCTCCCCAATATCCTCCCACGGTGGCCTCATCCCAAATTTGAGTTTGGGGTGACCTGGCACAGAAAGAAGCTTTGCAAGCGGTAGGTACTGGCGTCCCAGTCAAAAGACCGGCCATAAAAACAATGGGGCTATTTGCATCGAAAGGATCCCAGGAGTTATCATATTCTTCAGTAAGGATCTTGGCCGCGATTCCACTTCCGCTCAAGTAGTCTCTAAAAATTGATTTTCCTAAACTTTCAATATTCACTTTGCCCTTTGATAATTCTACTCGAATTATTTTCCCACAAAACCCAAAGTCCATTTTTTTCTCACATTAACTACACTTCTATTAATACTGCCATACCCTGACCACTACCTACGCACATGGTGACTATTCCATATTTGGATTTTCTGCGCCTCATCTCGTTAATTAACTTTATCATCATGATAACACCGGTAGCGCCGACAGGATGGCCGAGTGCAATGGCTCCTCCGTTTACATTAACTTTTCGAGGATTTAATTTCAGCTCTCGGATCACTGCTATGGTTGACGAAGCAAAGGCTTCATTAATTTCGAAAAGATCGATATGCTCAATATTTAAATTCTCTTTATTTAGCAGCTTTTTCACTGCTGGGACCGGACCCATGCCAAAAAGCTGCGGTTCAATACCGGCTGATTCCCATGCTCTAAGCCAGGCAAGAGGGGAAAGACCAAGCTCTTTTGCTCCTTCTTCTTTCATTAAAACCAAGGCTGCTGCTCCATCGTTTATTCCCGAGGCATTACCCGCAGTTACCGTGCCATCTTTTTTAAAAACAGGCCGCAAGGAAGAAAGTTTCTCTAAAGAAGTATCCCTTCGTGGATGCTCATCCACCCGAAAAAAATCCTCTTCCTCAACCTCATCAGGTAGGGGAACCAGCTTATCCTCCATAACTGTTTCCCTCGCTGTTTTGTCCCTTAAAGCTCTTACCGGGACAGGGACAAGCTCCTCCTCAAATTTCCCCTCATCAATGGCCCTGATGGCCTTCATATGGCTTTCGTAGGCAAACTCATCTTGCTCTCGTCGGCTGATTTTGTACTCCTCGGCAACGGCCTCGGCCATAGGTCCCGCATCTACCAGTAGATAATCAGCCAGAAAATCTATCAATTTTTTTCCTCCCAACTTGATCCCCCATCTAACCCCATCAAGAAGATAAGGAGCCTGGCTCATACACTCAACTCCAGCGACCACCAGGATATCCCTCTCTCCCAAAAGGATATCCTGAGCTCCACAGACAACTGCCCTCATCCCCGAGGAGCAGTTCATATTAATAGAATAATCATCGACTTCTATGGGAAGGCCCGCTCGTAAAGCTATATGCCTGGCAGGATCACCCCGGGGAGTAGTCTGGATATTCTCACCTACAATCACCCTTTTAATTTGCCCTGGGGAAAGATTAGCTCTCCTGATAACCTCTCTTATTGCCAGAGCCCCTAAATCAAGAGGAGAGATATCCTTCAGTGACATTCCGAATCTTCCCACTGCTGTCCGAACCATCGAAATAATGGCTACTTTTTTATTCTGCATCCTTTTCTCCTAAAGCACCATTCCCCCACCTACATCTATAATAGAGCCGGTGACACACCTCTTTTTACATTCTCATTTGGAAAACCTGCCAGTTTGATAAATCAACCCCTACGATAAGAGGTTATAAAGTGTTTCATATAAAAATCTCTCTGATACCCATTGGTTTCTCTGAGAATATCTTTGCCTCCATCTCCTTTAACCCCGGAGCTATTTTGGGCTTAAACCGCATCTTACCTAATGCATCTTTCTCCATATCCACCCCCGGTGCAACCTCAATCAAAGTGAGTCCCTCAGATCCTAGCTCAAATACGGCTCGCTCTGTAATATAGAGGACCTTCTGTCCTACTTCTTTTGCCCGCTTTCCACTAAAGGTGATATGGTTAACCCGGGGAAGAAATTTGCCCGGTTCCCCATCCTGCAGGATACTAAGTTTGCCATCCGAAGTTTCAATAATGGTTTTACCCACGGTAAAGGAAAAACAAAAAACAACCTTCTTTGCCATCTGGGTAATATCGATAAAGCCTCCACACCCTGCTACCCTGAACCCGAATTTGCTCACATTAACATTACCCTCTCTATCAACCTCAGCTGCCCCCATAAAGGTTATATCCACTCCACATCCAGTGTAAAAATCAAATTGGTCCATATGATTTATAACGGCATCCGGATTCCTGCTGATCCCAAAATCAACTCCCCCTCCAGGTACCCCACCAATGGTACCTGATTCCACAGTGAATATAAGCTCGGAGAGAACTCTCTCCTCTGCAGCAATAGGTCCAATTGTATCTCCGGGTATACCTGTACCCAGATTAATCACCGCCCCAGGAGTTATCTCCAAGATTGCCCGCCGACCTATTATCTTACGCAGGCTAAAGGGAATGGGCTGGAAGGCAGCTTCGGCTGCCTTTATATCACCACAATAAGAAGGATCATAAAAACTGGTGGCTGTTTGACGATGGGCACTCTCCTGATTTTGGGCAAGAACCACTGCATCTATAAAAATACCGGGAAGTACAATCTCTTTGGGGTGTAAAGACCCTTCCCTAGTAAGCCACTTTACCTGGGCAATAACCTTTCCCCCGAAACGACGAGCAGCAAGAACTGCAGACAACGCTTCTAATTTAACCGCCTCCTCCTTCATTGATACATTGCCCTTCTCATCAGCACAGGTTCCACGGATAAGCACCACATCAATGGGTACCTGTTTATATAAAAGGTAAGTTTCGCCTCCCATCCGAACTCTCTCTACTATATCCTCACACCCTTTTGTCCGCTCATTAATCTTGCCTCCTTCAATCTCGGGATCAACGAAAGTATCAAGACCAATGGAAGATAAAAGTCCCGGTGCTCCACTGGCCATAGCTTTATAAAGGTTAGCAATCCTTCCTTGGGGAAGAGCGTAAGCTTCAACCTTATTCTCATAGATGAGTCTGGCCATACGGGGAGCAAGACCCCAGTGAGAACCGATAATCCTCTTTATCAGCCCCTCATGAGCGAGGTGTTCTATACCGTTTTCTGTATCGCTCTGTCCTGCAGCATGGATAATGGTTAAATCTCTGGGGGTTCCTTTTTTTAGGAAACTTTGCTCGATTTGCTGCAAGACATCCTCAGCAACCCCCATCATTGTAAAACCTACTGTGGCCAGGCTCATACCATCTTGAATTAAAGCTACAGCCTCTTTGGAGGTCATGAATTCAGCCATTTTCACCTCTAAGGTTTGCCCCGCAGGTTCTTCTTACCACTAGCTTCGTCGGAAGCATCACCCTTTTGATCTCAACCCTCTTGCCCATTATTCTCTCAATCATCAAATCAACGGCTTTTACCCCCATAAGATATCGAGGTTGGCGCACAGTGGTAAGCTGCACACTCTTTAGTGATGCTACCCATATATCATCAAATCCAACAATGGCAAGGTTCTGGGGAACTTTTATCCCCTTTTCCAGGCAGGCATCCATTGCCCCCAGGGCCATCATATCATTGGCACAGAATAAAGCAGTGGGAGAAGGAGAGGTTTGCAAAAGGGACTTCATTGCCCGGTATCCACCGGAGTATTTTAAATATCCTGTTTTAATAAAACTATCTGAATAGGAAATTTTAGCTTGCTCTAAGGCTGATCTGTATCCCTCATATCTACCGAAACTTGCCGAGGATGCTGGCTCTCCTCCAATGAAGGCAATTCTTTGGTGACCTAATTTTATAAAATGATCAATGACCATTTTAGCAGAAGCTACATTGTCAATTCCCACAAAATCAAATCTGTCTGGCGAAAGCCCCCTGTTAACCAACACTAAAGGACAACCCTCTTTAGCATATTGACTTAAATTATCACTGCTGCGAGTTGAGGTGAGGATTAAACCGTCAATTTGTTTGGCAAGTAAAACATCGATATACTGCCTCTCCAGAGAAGGATCTGCGTCGGTGCTGCACAAAACAACATTGAAACCATATTCTCTTGCCCTATCCTCCACTCCTCTTGCCACTTCAGGGAAAAAGGGATTGGTAATATCAGAAAGAACCAGACCTACCGTGGTGGTCTTTTTCTTACGAAGACTTCGGGCAATAATGTTTGGCCGGTAGTTAAGCTGTTTGATAGCTGTACAGATTCTTTGTTTGGCCTCTTGGCTAACATAAGGTTTATCATTGAGCACCAGTGAGACACAAGCTGGTGAGACTCGGGCTAACCTGGCAACATCTTTAATTTTAGCCATTTTTCTCTGTTTAAAACGATTTAATATTAAATCGTTTTAATAATACCGGCAGACTTTTTTTTGTCAAGAGAATCCATTGACCGGGTCTTGCTATTCCTACTGATTCCGTATCTTTCGACAACATTCTCAGCCATAGGGCCAGCATCTGGCAGAATATACTCAGAAAGAAAATCTACTAGCCTGACACGCCCCAGTTTTAGCCCCCCGCGAACACCTTCCACAAAATGAGAAGACTGACTCATATTTTCCATCTCTAGAACTACAAAACCATCCCTCCACCTACATCTATAATTGCCCCGGTTACATAGCTGGCCTCATCCGAAGCCAAGAATGCCACAACATTGGCTACTTCTTCCGGTTTTCCTATGCGTCTGGTAGGAATTCTATTTAATATTATCTCCTTTATTCTTTCCGGGACGGCTCTAGTCATCTCAGTATCGATAAAGCCAGGACAAATTACATTAACCGTTATTCCTTTAGGTGCCAGTTCTCGGGCGGCTGTCTTCGAAAGACCGACCACCCCGGCTTTGGAAGCGCTATAATTGGTCTGCCCTATATTACCCAACCAGCTCGCTGAAGAAATATTAATAATTCTTCCGTACCTCTGATCCCTCATAATTTTTGCAGCTGCCCTAGTACAGAAGAAAACCCCGGTAAGGTTCACTGCCAACACCTGATTCCATTGCTCATCCGTCATTTTATGCAACACTGCATCACGGTTAATCCCTGCATTGTTGACCAGGACATCTAACCTTCCAAATTCTTCTTTGGCTGTATCAAACATCTTTTCGACTTCCTCTTTTTTTGAAACATTTACCTTGACCCCAATTCCCTTCACTCCCAATATTTTAATTTCCTCAGCCACTTTTTGAACACTTTCGGCATTAACATCAGCGGCTATTACGTCAGCACCTTCTTGGGCTAGTTTTAGAGCAATGGCTCTTCCTATACCCCTTCCTGAACCGGTAACTATCGAAATCTTTCCTGATAGTCTCATTTTAGCCTCTCCCGCTTTCTTGAGAAAATTTTGATTCAGACCTAAGTCAGGTTACGCTTCCTTGTAAAGTTTAACTCATTTATTGACTCTAAATATATTTTTCCGAAACGTTTTTCAAACTTTTATCACATATCTTTGAAGTGTCAAGTGATTCGGTTATGATTTCGACATATCTTTTCCGTCCACATTTTTCCTCACCTTAATTCTACACTAATTCCTAGAATCAAGAGATGGAAGATTTCGATTATCGTACCAATTGAATTTGACAATTTTTTGCTTTGTGATAAATTGAGAAAAATTGCCACAGTCCTGATAAAGAGAGATTGCTCCAAATCAAGAGATAATATTCTCTGTCAAGGAAGCGCGGGATGTATCGCTACAGTAATTGGCTGATGCTGTTCATATTGGGATTGATTGGTTTGACCATATGGGCCATCTATCCTCCGGGCGAGAAGATACATCTCGGACTTGATTTAAAAGGAGGTATGCATCTGATATTGGAAG
>JBHIEA010000086.1:0-7760 GCA_046760365.1 bacterium | reverse complement strand
GGATGGACCGGAGATAACGGGGACCCCGATAACTTCATCTACGTCCTGCTGGATAAAGATGCGGCTACCATTGGTTCGGCCGGGAATGTGTCTTTCTACCGGAGTGATGAGTTGCATGAAGTAAACATTAAAGCTCGGGAAATCTATGACCAGAAGAAAAGGGCAGAGCTTTATAAGAAAGCCCAAGAGATAATCCACCGCGATGTTCCCTGGGTACCCCTGGCTCATGCAACTCAGATAAACGCCTTCCGAAAGACAGTCCATGACTACTTCTTGCATCCGACATCGAGAAAGTTCTTCTATCCTGCCTGGATTGAAAAATAGAGACTCAGTAGGGTAAGCAGGATGACAATAAGCGTGGTCTCAACCCGAGACCACGCTTATTAATTTAGAAGTTTAGGAATTTCGGAAGATAATGGGTAAGAAAAAATAATGACGTCCCCATTTTTCCAGTTAGTATTAAATTTGGGAAGGTACGTCGGATGAAAACCTATATCCTGAAGAGATTATTTATGTTGATTCCCGTTCTTTTGGGAGTCTCTGTTATTGTCTTTCTCCTGATACATCTTACCCCGGGTGACCCGGCCCGGGTTCTGGCAGGTGAGCGGGCCTCTGCCGAAACGATAGCCACCATGCGAGCAAAATGGGGACTGGACAGGCCCCTTCCTGAGCAGTATTTCATCTGGCTGAGTAAGGCCTTACGAGGGAACCTGGGACGCTCTATTGTAACCCATAGCTCTGTTATCTCCGAGATCTGGGAGCGTTTTCCTAACACGGTGGAACTTACCCTTGGCGCCATGATTATTGCTATCCTCATTGGGGTGGCAGCCGGTATTCTCTCGGCCACCAAGCAATACTCCATATTCGACTATGGGAGTATGGTGGGGGCTCTCTTTGGTATATCTATGCCGGTTTTCTGGCTGGGTTTGATGCTCATGTTCATCTTCGGCCTTATTTTAAACTGGCTTCCTATCTCAGGAAGACTGGATACCGGCATTACCTTAAACAAAATAACCCGCTTTTACGTCATAGACAGCCTCCTCACCGGGAACTGGCCAGCTTTGAAGAGCACCCTCTCGCACCTTATCCTACCTGCCTTGGCTCTGGGGACCATCCCCATGGCCATGATCGCCAGAATGACTCGCTCCAGCATGCTGGAGGTGATAAGACAGGATTACATAAGAACTCACCGAGCCAAAGGGCTTTCGGAAAGGGCCGTGATATACAAGCACGCTCTAAAGAACGCCTTGATCCCCATAATTACTGTCATAGGGCTAAACTTTGGCCTTCTATTGGGAGGAGCGATCCTGACCGAAACGGTTTTCTCCTGGCCGGGATTGGGTAGATACGCGGTGCAGGCAGTTTACCACCGCGATTATCCCGCCATCCAGGGCTCAGTACTATTCATCGCCGTCACTTTCGTCATAGTTAATCTTATCACGGATATTATATACGCCTATGTTAATCCCAAGATCCGTTATGGCTAAGGAAATAATAGATGCCGGATACTAGAAATGCCTTGTCCCTGGAAAGTAAAAGCTACAGCGAACTATCCGAGATGTGGCGGATGCTTCGAAGCAATAAATCTGCCATGCTCGGTCTATTTATTGTTATATGCTTGGTCTTCATAGCCATCCTCGCTCCCTTGATTGCTCCCCACGATCCCCTTGAAGGAAGCTTGCCTCATCGCCTGAAATCAGGGTTTTGGAGTAAAGGATGGGATAGCGGTTATCTTTTGGGAACCGATTATATGGGAAGGTGCCTGTTGTCCAGAATCATCTTTGGAGCGAGGACTTCCCTGAGTGTAGGTTTTATTGCCGTGGCTATATCTACCTTATTTGGCATTCTTTTGGGAATCATTTCTGGCTACTACGGAAGAACAGTTGATCACATAATTATGAGGATAGTGGATATTATGTTTGCCTTTCCCAGCATTCTTTTGGCCATCACTATTATGGCGGTGTTGGGTCCAGGTCTGGAAAAGGCCATGGTGGCTATAGGCATAGTATATACTCCCCAGATGGCCAGGATTGTGCGAGGCTCAGTTTTAGCGGTCAAGGAAGCTTCATATATTGAAGCAGAAAGGGCTCTAGGGGCAAGTGACATGGAAATAATTTTCTCCCATGTTTTGCCTAACGTTATGGCTCCCATTATAGTTTATGCGACTCTCAGCATTGCCAGTGCCATCTTAGACGCAGCTGCTCTGGGTTTTTTGGGGTTGGGCGCTCAACCGCCTACTCCAGAATGGGGAGCTATGCTTTCTAATAGTCGGCAATTCCTCATAGCCGGAGCCTGGTGGGCAGCTACTTTTCCGGGGATTGCCATAGTGGTTACGGTACTAGGACTGAATCTTCTAGGTGATGGCCTACGTGATGCGCTCGACCCCCGCCTCAGGAGATAAGAAAGCTCAGCCAATGGAAACTCTTTTATCCATTCGTAATCTCCATACTTATTTCTATACTCACTACGGAGTAGTAAAAGCTGTGGAGGGGGTTAATCTTGAAATACAGAAGGGAGAAATCCTGGGCTTGGTCGGGGAGTCAGGCTGCGGAAAATCAGTAACTGCTCTTTCTATTATGAGGCTCGTTCCTGATCCACCGGGCAAGATTGTCGAAGGTGAAATAGTCCTTAAGAAGGTGAATCTTTTAAAAAAAAGCGAGGAGGAAATGAGGAAAATCAGAGGATGTGAGATATCCATGATTTTCCAGGAGCCCATGACTTCTCTTGATCCCGTATTCACTGTTGGTGAAGAACTCACAGAGACAATCGGGCTTCACCAAAAACTTACCAAGGCAGGAGCAAAAGAAAAAGCCATAGAAATGCTGAAAGAGGTAGGCATACCTGAGCCGGAAAAGAGAATGGATGAATATCCCCATCAACTCAGCGGAGGTATGCAACAAAGAGTCATGATTGGCATGGCTCTTTGTTGTGGTCCTTCTCTCCTCATCGCTGATGAGCCAACCACTGCTTTAGACGTAACCATCCAGGCTCAGATTCTAAAGTTGATAAGGGACCTGCAAAAAGACTTTGGTGCGGCCATTCTATTGATTACCCACGATCTGGGAGTAATAGCTGAGAACTGCGGTCGGGTGGCAGTAATGTATGCGGGAAATATCGTTGAGTATGCTGGGGTGGAGCCTCTTTTTGAAAAACCACTTCATCCTTATACAGTAGCTCTGAGTAAATCCATTCCCCGGTTAGATGTAACCACCAGGAGGCTCAAGATCATTAAGGGAATGGTTCCTAACCTGGTTGATCCTCCCCCGGGTTGCAGGTTTCATCCAAGGTGTGAAAAGGCTTTTGAAATTTGCCGCCAAAAACCTCCTTTGCTTAAAGAAGCAGAAGAGGGACATAAGGTTCGCTGCTGGCTTTATTCTTAATTAAGGCTCAATCAACAAAGAGATGGCAGAGATTTTATTAGAAGTTAAGAATTTGAAAAAATATTTTCTCACCGGAAGGGGAATGTTTTCCAGAAAGGAAATGGTCCGGGCCGTGGATGGAGTAAGTTTTTCCATCAAAAAGGGGGAAACTCTGGGGTTGGTTGGTGAATCAGGATGTGGAAAAACAACCACCGGTAAGCTAATCCTTCGATTGCTTGAGCCCACAGATGGCGAGGTTCTGTTTGATAATGAGGAGATATTCACACTTGATAAATTGAGAATGAAGAAACTACGAAGAAAAATGCAGATAATCTTCCAGGACCCTTTCGCCTCCCTTGACCCCAGAAAAACCGTGGGGTACACAATTTCTGAGCCCTTGAAAATACACGGGATAGCTCAAAGGACCGCCAGGCTAGAAAAAACCTTGGAATTAGCTGAAAAGGTAGGCCTTACCGCCGAGCAGGTCAGGAGATACCCTCATGAGTTCAGCGGCGGGCAGCGTCAGCGGATTGGGATTGCTCGAGCTTTAGCGGTAAATCCCGACTTCGTGGTAGCGGATGAGCCGGTATCTGCGCTAGATGTCTCCATTCAGGCACAAATAATAAATCTCATGATGGATCTTCAAGAAGAATTTGATCTGACTTACCTTTTCATTGCTCACGACTTAAGCGTGGTGAAACACGCAAGTGACCGAGTAGCTATAATGTATCTGGGAAAGATAGTAGAGTTAGCTTCCAAAGATGAGCTGTTCAAGCGGCCCCAGCATCCTTACACCCAGGCACTACTATCGGCCAACCCTATACCCAATCCCAAGAGCTCCCGAAAACAAATCATTCTGGAAGGAGATGTTCCCAGTCCCATAAACCTTCCCCCGGGATGTAGATTTCACACCCGGTGTAGCTATGTCAGACCCATTTGCCGAGAAAATGAGCCAGAGCTAAAGGATATCGGCAGCGGGCACCTGGCAGCCTGCCATCTGTTTTAAAAAATCTCAGGTGCCTCCCCAAATTCTATCTAAGATCTTGAGCTTTGTCACCCAGAAAGTTCTAAAATGGAGTCCTCCTCAAGCGGAGTCGATGCTATCCTTTATTAATTCTCCACCTACTTTACCTTCCCCCTCAAACACCTCTCTTTTACACGAAACAAGCCTATTTTGTTATTCTTCACTTTTTCCGGAGACAGCAGGTTTTAAATTTTGATCCACAAATTTAAGATCTCTAAGGAAGGTCTCAAACTCAGAAAAGTGGGGACCAGGAAAAGCATTATCAAAATTGGAATAGGTAATGAGATACCAGCCTTTTTTCCAGAGCAGGATGTGCCAGGCATATTTAATGGGGGGGTAGCCTTTAAGCCATTGCTCGGTAGATATTCTGGGCCTGATAAGTTCAAATCTATAGGCATCTACCCCCGCGATTTTTATGAAAGAAGAGCCTTCACCGATCTCAAATCCTTCCTGGAGAAATTTTTGCAGCATCAGTCCCAGAATATTTGTCAGAGTATCCCTCGTCGCTAATGGGTAACCTGTATTTGGCTTGTCTACGATGGCTTCGGCTTTCGGCTGATAACTAACGGCGATGACTTCATGAGTAATAAACTCATATCTTCTAACCACATTCTCAAAAGTCATTATCTTCAATATCAGCTCATTTTCATCAGCCTTTATGGTTTGCCAATTGCCCCGCCTTAGATAATCAGGTAACCTGGTCTTATTAAAGGATGTCACTAAAAGATCCCCCACCTGGTAACTTCCCACCGGACCGACAAGAAGAATGAAAATCGTGAATGCCAGCGCTACCTCTAAGCCTACATTGACTTTCGTCAGACACCTCATATTTCTCCTCTCTATTTTCCTTTTTTGGTCAAAAGGTTCCTCTTAATTTTTGCCCCTTTGAGGGAAGTTCTTGCCAAAAGCTCCCTTTTGTCGATCAATACATCCATCCTTCAATGTTGATTCTCGAATTGATGAGAAGATTCCATCTACTGTCATACTTTCCTTTTCTAGGGGAAAGAGGGTCAAGAAGCGAATATCCTTGAGACGGCCTAAAGCCCTCAAAAATGGCTTCGTAATTTCCTAATAAGCCGGTTTTTATCCAGAATATAGCCCAACCTCTTTAAAACAGTCACATTATTCATTTTTACGGCATAATTTTTCATTCTTCTAAGTTTCAATTCTTGATGTGAAAAATAGATTGCTCTTGCCAGCTCATCAATCCCTCCGCAGTGTTCAAGATGATCAAGACAATCCACCATAGTCTTATCCGGGCCAGAGATGTTTATTTTTCTTCTGTCTATTTCTATTCTTTTAATTCCAAAGAACTTCCTCTTTACCAATTCCACAAAATAATAGTTGGAGTCAAGAATTTCCAGGGGCTTTACTATCTGGGTAGTAGCCACGAAGGTAGTTCTGGGAATCTGTTCTGAAAACCCATAATAATTCAGGGTAGACCAGAATCCAATATAATAGGGCTTTGCCAGGGAGGAGGCAATAACAAAGTTGTGACGAATAAAACTATCCGCTCCTTTGACTCCAACATCTAAAGGTACAATCACATACAAGCCCTTCTTCAAAGGAAGGACTTACTTTTTCTGAATTAAAGAATGCATGGTTTTCTTAGCGTTCTCTCCTATAATTTTTCTTGCATCTTTAATATCAAATATGGTCTTGTCTTCCCTCGCCAAAGAAGAAATGAGAAAGGACTCTTTCTTGCTCAAACCGTCTTTATATTCTTTTGTAGAAAGTTCCATTTTTGGTCACCAATTGCAAGATTATATAAATAAATTTAAATTTGTAAAGTCTTCCTCAAAGTAGACTTTCAAAAGTTTTTATGGATTCAAGATAGTTCCTAAATCGGGATCTGAATAGGAAATTTACTCTTCACTCCTTATGCCGCTGAGGGAGAGGGAAAAGTATGCTGAATAAAAATACCGCGCTTAGAATACCCATAAGGTAGTAAGAGTGAGGGGTCCAGTAATCCCCTTTTATATCGAGCTCCATGGTTAATAGAAGACCGGATTCATCAGTGATCAAGCCGAAACCGAGACCAAAGAGAATACTGCTTGAGGATTTAATCTTTTCAATGTATCTTTTCTTGCCCCAGAATAAAAGAAACCAGTTAGATAAAATAATTAGCAAGATTCCCAGATAAAAGTGATGAATATGATAATCGGAGAATCTAAAAAAATTAAGAAATGGTCTACCTGCTTCAATCCACATTACTATAAATCTGGAGATAAGTATGGTAAGTAGAAAAGTAATAAAGGTAATAAATAAATACTGTTTACCCCTTTTCACGATGTAAATTTCATATAATTCCCATCCTAAGTTTGTTAGCTTTTTTATTAATGAGATCAATCAAAAACCCTTTGTTTCAGAAGTTTCGCTAATAAGCTGTTTAACTATACTAATTTCTTTTTTTATTTTATTTTTTAATTTAGAACCACCCTCGAGTGTTCCAGGAGGTGGAGCCGTTTCTTCTGCTATTTTTAATTTTACCAAAGCTGTGGCAAATTCTCTTTTTCTCCTTAACTTTTTAGCCACCTCCAGGAAAGTCAGAGTAATTTCTCTTCTATCCAGTAGCTGCAGTTTTTCTACAGCTTCTTTATTTTGAGGGTTCAAGCGTAGAACTATTTCGTAGTCTACTTTTGCTCTTTTAAAAGCTCCTCTCTTTTCATTTTGTAGACCCCTTTGATATATCTTTACCGAATTGGCTATTTCCTCAGCAATTTCCTCCTCTCCGGGAAAAAGAGAGGTACTTGTTATGAAAAGCGTTAAGCAAAGACCGGCTCCAAAAACAGGCCATCCTACTCTTTTCTTCAGAAAAGTGTTTGCAATAAAAGAATAGACGACAAAAATGACAAAGCCAAAAAGGCCAATTAATCCGGCTATATTCCAAAAGGATTCCCACATTGGAGCACTCTTACTTTCTACGTATCTACTACATTTTCCCTCTGGGAAGAGGCCCACTCTCCTTACTTTGACCCCCTCCTCTTTTAAAGAGCCTAAAAGAAGAAGATCCAGAATAACTGAGCTCTTCGGTTATCCTAATCTCCTCTGGCCTCAGATGAGATATATTTTCCTTTTTGATCAAAAGGCCCTTTTTAATTTTCTCCTCTTTTTGTTAATACCTGCTGTGGCACACTCCAGCAGGACATTTTTTCCTCAGGTGTTCTATTATCTCCTGGCGAAAATATTTCAAGGAGGTGAAGATAGGAAGAAACGGAGACTGTCCCAGAGCACAGAGAGAAGTTTGAGCCATTAACCTTGCCGTTGAAAGTAGAAGGTCAACATCACCCGGGCGAGCTTCACCCTTATAGATAGAGTTAATGAGCTCCACCAGTTTCCTGGTTCCCACCCGACAGGGAATGCATTTACCACAGGAC
>JBHIEA010000085.1:0-7808 GCA_046760365.1 bacterium | reverse complement strand
ACGCTATAAGCTCTCTTTAGGGAAAGTCCCTCGATACGCGTATAAATCTTGTAAACACTAATACTTTCTTGACATGCCTTTATGGGACTGATATATATGGGAAAGCTCTTAAAATAATCAGTGTAAATGGAGGGACCATTGTTCATTAGCTTTGAAGGAATAGATAAAAGCGGAAAGAGTAGTCAGGCTGAGCTTCTGGCTGAGTATCTTGAAAAAATGAACTATAAGGTGATCAGAACCTGTGAACCAGGGGGAACCCAGGTGGGGGAAAAGATCAAGCTCATTCTCCTTCGGCCTTCTTATCGGATGAGTGGGATGAGTGAGCTTTTCCTTTATTTAGCTGATAGAGCGGAGCACGTGAGGCAAGTAATCAAACCAGCTTTAGAGTCTGAGAAAATTGTAATCTCAGATCGTTTTAGCGATGCTACCGTGGCCTATCAGGGATACGGGAGAGGATTTGATATCTCCTGGATAGAGGCTTTGAATAAGAGGGCGACCCAGGGGATCCTGCCTGAAGTAACTTTCCTTCTGGATATCAATCCCAACCTTGCCAGACAGCGTGCAAAAAAGAAGGATAGGATGGAAAGAGAAGAAATTGATTTTCATCATCGAGTCCGTCAGGGGTATCTTGAGCTGGCTAAATTGCATTCAGAGAGAGTAAAGATAATGAACGGGGAAGGCAGTCCTGAAGAAATCCATTTAGCGATAAGAAAGATAGTATTAAGATATCTATAAAATTTAAGAGAAGATTTTATGTCCTTTGAAGAAATAGAAGGTCAACCCGGGGCTATAAAAATTTTGCAGAAAGAGATGGCTACTTCCTCTCTCCCGGGAGCCTATTTGTTTGTCGGCCCCACTGGAGTGGGGAAAATGCTCACCGCCTTAGCCTTTGCCAAGGCATTGAATTGCAAGGAGGGTGGGCTAGATAGTTGTGACCACTGTTCCTCTTGTCGAAAGATAGATCATATGAATCACCCTGATGTGCGAGTCATAAATCCGGAAGAAAGCTCCATAAAGATCGAGCAGATTAGGGATTTGAAAAGAGAGGTAGGCTATAGACTCTTTGAGGGAAAGAAAAAGGTTTGGATCATAGAAGAGGCAGATAAACTCACTGTTGAGGCGGCTAATTCCCTTCTTAAGATTCTGGAGGAGCCCCCCCCAGATGTTGTTTTTATATTAATTAGTGAGACTCCAGAGAAACTACCTCCTACCATTCTTTCTCGCTGTGAAATTATTAATTTCTTTTCTCTCTCTTCCAAGGCCTTACATTCAATTATAGCTGCCTATTTACCCACACACTCCCCTAAGGCTAACCTCATAAAAAAATTGGCCAGAGGAAAAGCGGGGGAGGCATTGAGCTTGATAAAAGACGAGAATATATTGAAGAACAGAGACGCTGTCTTGGATATTCTGAGTAAAAAAATAAGTCTCGAAGACATTTTTCAGTGGGTTAACAAATGGAAAGATTGTGGCATCACTGAGCTAGAAAGAACTTTGGATGTTATCATTTTCTGGTTTCGTGACCTTTTAATGTTAAAACAGGGAATAAGCAGACGAGTGGTTAACTATGACCGCCTGGAAGAATTAAAAAACCAGAAAGAGACTTACTCTTATAGCTCTATAAAACAGGCTATAGAGACGGTGGAAAGGACAAAAGGTTATCTTAAGTGTAATGTGAGTCGTTCTCTGGCTCTGGAGGCTATGTTGCTGAGATTAAGGGGATGTCAATCAAACGCTCAGCCTCAAAGAGGATGATCGAGCGGTTCTTTAACTTCAGAGTCCCCCTTAAGAGGTCTCTAGGTTATTAAACGATAATAGCCTCCATTCCGGTAAACCTGCAAAACTCAACCAATGAGTTACTAATGTCGCCATGAATCATGGAAGCATGGTGAAGGAAGCCCTCTTCAACCAAAGTTCGGTAAAGGTTTTCCAGGTCGCTAACCTTAACCCAACTCCAGGAGCCCCTGAGTTTGTCTTTGTTGGGGATTATCTCACCCTTAGTGATCAACATCTTGAACTCACCGTCATACTCAACTATACGATTGAGGGTAACCTTACCCTCTCTAAGCTGAAACTCAGCCGTTCCTTCACATTTTTCCGGCCCCAGCATGTCGCCGAGGATGCTGTGACTTTTTAGATAGATCTGAGAATTCCTTGCCTTCAACCCCATGGGAGCATTGCCACAATGCCAGGCCAGGAAAACGTCTTTCTCTCGCTGATGTTGGATGGTCCAGTCAATAAAGTGAGGAATTGTGGCTTTGAGTGAAGCTAAATATTGCACCAGCATGGTTAAAGCTCCGTGAATGTCGACCTCACAGGAAGTCATAATCCCGGCCTCGGTCAGTCGTCCCATGGTCAAACAGGGGGATATTCCATAGATTTCCTGCACGGCGGTCCAGCACTGAACACCTAAAGCTTGTAAGTCTTTCTCCTGAGCGAATTCTTTCAAGACAATTTCCAGTCGGGCTGCTCTCTGGAGTGTCTCTTCTTTAATAAGCTTACAATCGGCACTCTCCTTGATTTTATCAATAATTCTAATAATTCCCTTTTCATCTTCAACCTCGTCTGATCGGTTAAAAATATCCACCAATGATATGGGAATGACCCTCTGACCAAATTGTTCAATCATAGGAGATTCATTGACCGCACAGGTCTCAAATCTTTCTGGTCGAGGACCAACCAGGCCGATCCTTGCTCCAATGAAGCCCTTAACAGCAACACAGGTTCGGACAAAATGCCTGATACCCTTACTGAAAACTTCCTCTTCAGGAAAGCATATGCCCAGGAAGCTGAAGGGAATTGCCCTCCTATAGAGGCCCGATGAGATGGAAAGTGTTCCACAGAAAGAATCTGATCTTCTATTTCCGTCTTGGGTGAAGGCTCCCTCTTTAGTTCCGAAAAGAAGGACCGGTACCCCCGGCATTCTCTCAGCTACAGTGATGGCTGAAATTTCATCACCGAAAGTCATGGTACCAATAATGATTCCTGCTACATCTCTGTCTTTAAAGAGCCTCACTACCTTCTCGGTATCTTTATCATCCCTTACTAGACCATTTTTGGTGAGGGCTATATCCGGAACCACTACTTCAATGTCAAAATCCTTGCAGACAGGCTCAAAAGCCTTCAAAACCCGATGTCTCATATCAACAGCCCAGTCTTCACTGAAAGGAACGCGATGGGCTGGAACAAACCCAATCCTGGTCTTCTCTGGCATTTTTCCCCTCCTTTATGCTACAAGGCAGCAGGTGTTCCTCACCATAGCAGAAAAAAAGATATTTTGCAACAGCTAATGTGGGGAGATTTTTTGGGGCTGCGGTAGCTTTTGACAATGAAATTTAATTTTGGTAGTCTGTGATGAGCCAGTGGAAAAAGGTTATAAAGGACTAAAGGGTATGCTTTCTCAACGGTATATTTTTGGTGGGCATTATCTCGGCACTGTTAACCTTTTGAGGGGGGACATTTGTTGATAGAGAGGAGGGGAAGATGAGAAGATGTTGCTTAGTTTTTTTACTGGTGGCTGGGGTGGTCTTTCTACAGGGTGGGCCATATGCTGCGGTGGCATGGGCCACCGAGGAAGTTACGATTACGGCTCAGGGAAAGGGAAGTCTACGGGTTACTCCGGATTTAGCTCTGCTCTATATGGGAGTGGAAGTTACCGCCCCCACTGCCCAGGAGGCGGCACAGGAAAATGCTGGGATCATGCAAGCAGTTCTGAATAAGCTTTCTTTCTATAACATTCCTAGGGATCAGATAAAAACTACCTGGTTCTCTCTCTGGCGAGTAACCGAGTATCAGGCCGGAGAACAGAAATTTAAAGGTTTCCGGGTGTCTCACATGGTTGAGGTACCGGTAACCGAGATTCCCAAGGTTGGAGAGGTTCTGGATGCTGCGGTGAATGCGGGTGTAAATGTGGTTAATAATGTAAACTTTTCGGTTCAAGATCCAAAACAGGCCTATCAGAAGGCTCTCTTGCAAGCAGTAGAGGATGCTCATTCCAAAGCAGAAGCATTGGCTCAGGCACAAGGATTGAAGATTAAGGAGATAAAAAGGGTGGTGGAAAAACAGGCTTTTGCACCGCAGTACGGAGCAGAAGGGGGAAAAGGAGAATTTGCCATAACCCCCTTTGTTCCGGGACAGCTTAAGATAGAAGCGGTAGTAGAGGTTACCTTTAGTGTCTCTGAAGGCTCCTAGTTTGCTGCCCAGGAAAAAAGAATGAGCCAGGCCAATAATGGCAAATTTTTCCCCCTGGGAAAACCAGACCCTGATTTTTTGGAGGGGCTCCTGGCATCTTTCCCTCAAGATCGAAGAGTGATTGTGGGACCAAAAATTGGAGAAGATGCAGCGGTCTTAGACTTTGGGGAAAACTATCTGGTCGTAAAAACCGACCCCATAACTTTTACCTTTGAGAACATTGGCTGGTATGTGGTAAATATTAATGCCAACGATATAGCCTGCATGGGAGCCGTTCCTCGCTGGTTTTTACCAACTCTTCTTCTTCCTCAGCAGGGTACTTCCAAAGAGTTGGTCAAGACTATTTTTGACGAGATGAAATCAGCCTGCCAAAAATTGGGGATCTTCCTCATAGGAGGACACACGGAGGTGACCTTTAATCTTGATCGACCCATTGCCGTAGGGCAGATGTTAGGAGAGGTGGATAGAGAGAGACTGGTCAAAGGTTCAGGGGCAAGACCTGGGGATGTGATTCTTCTTACCAAAGGAGTTGCGGTAGAAGGTACTCACGTTATTTATCAAAAAAAGAAGCGCGAGTTAAAACTAAAATTTGCTCCAGACACCCGGCAGAGGTTAAGTCACCTCCTTTATCAACCTGGAATAAGTGTCGTTAAAGAGGCTCTTTTGGCCACAAGAAGTTGTGAGGTTCACTCCATGCATGATCCTACCGAGGGCGGATTAAGGACAGGACTGTGGGAGCTGGCTTATGCCTCAGGTGTGGGAATAAGGGTCGAAAGGGAAAGGATACCGGTGTTGCCAGAAACCGAGACGGTCTGCGGGTTTTATGGATTAGATCCTCTGGGTCTTTTGGCTTCGGGGGCCTTGATTCTTACTTTAAGCCCCAGCGAGGGAGAAAGATTGGTGAAGATCTACGAAAGGAAAGGGATAAAATGCAGTCCTATAGGTAAAGTGGTTCCTCACGAGCTTGGGTTAAAGATACTGGAGGCCGGGAAAGAGTCGGATCTTGGGGAGGTGGGTCGGGACGAGATAAACAAGCTATGTTAATCATTCCAGCCATAGACCTAAAGCAAGGTAGGTGTGTAAGACTCTGGCAGGGGAAAAAAGAGAGACAGACTATTTACTCTGAGGACCCGCTGGCCGTAGCCAGAGGGTGGGTGGAGGCGGGGGCTGAACGTTTACATGTGGTTGATTTGGATGGGGCATGGGAGGGAAGGCCACACCATCTTAACCTAGTAGAAAGAATGGCCAGGGAAATAGATGTCCCGCTGGAGCTAGGAGGAGGAATTAGAGATTTCTCTATTTTGAGCAACATTTTTGAAAAGGGAATAGATTACGCCATTTTGGGAAGCTGTGCCCTTTCTCTGGAGTTTATGGAGAGGGCTTGTCGAGAATTTGGCAACAGGATTATTGCTTCGGTTGATACCAGGGATCACAAAGTGGTGGTAGAAGGCTGGGAAAAGGAAACTTTTATCCAGGCTACTGATCTAGCCAAAGATCTAGCCAGGGTAGGGGTGAGCACCCTAATCTTTACCGATGTTACCCGCGACGGAACTCTAAGAGGGGTGAATTTTGAGGCTGTACGTAACTTTGTTAAGGAAGTAGGTGTAGATGTGATCGTTTCAGGAGGGATATCTTCTTTTGAAGACGTGAAAAAAATTGCCAGGCTCACTAATCTGGGGGTGACTGGAATGATTGTGGGGAAGGCCTTATACACCGGGGAAATTAAATTGGAAGAGGCCATGAGATTTTTGCGAAGTGACGAGCCGAACCAAGAAAAACCTTAAGTAGGTTACGAACACGTGGTCATGAGTTTCGTGAAAAAGCTCAGTTTCAACGCGGAGGGGTTAATTCCGGTAATAATTCAGGATGTGAGTACCGGTGAAGTTCTTATGATGGCCTGGATGAACCGGGAGGCTCTGGAAAAAACCTTAGACACTGGTAAAACCCATTTCTGGAGTAGATCCAAGAAGAGGATCTGGCTAAAAGGGGAGGCTTCCGGTCACTATCAGCTGGTAAAAGAGATTCGGGTAGATTGTGATGAGGATGTTCTCCTTATTAAAGTTGAACAGGTAAAAGCTGCCTGCCACACCGGCTATAGGTCCTGTTTTTTTAGAAAGGTAAATGAGAAAGGGGAAATAGAACTGGTGGCAGAGAAGGTCTTCGACCCGAAAAAGATTTATAAGATCTAACTACCAGTCGGAAGATGGGTCCTCATCTTTTTATAAAGGAATTTTAAGGATGAAAACATTAGCTATGTTGCTGGTAATGATTTTTTTCTTTGCCATCTCTTTTTCTGCTGAGGTTCACTCCTCGCTGAGTATTCGGGTCAAGATCTTGGAGAAAGAAACTATACAGGCCGGTGCTACTGGTGCTTTCCAGGTTAAAGGAAAGGGAAACGTTCGCTTTTTCTTGCCTTCTAGCTTGCCGTTAACGATCGAGTCTTCCCCGAGCGGGATAAAGATAGACCAGAGAAATTGGGGAAGCAGTGTCTGGGTAAAACCTGAGAGAGATAGTTCCCTGTGTTTGGCTAATGGGCGAAGATATCGGGGTAGTCTTCTCATCAAACAGGAGGGTAGGTTCCTGGAGGTTATAAATGAGCTTCCTCTGGAAGAATATCTTTATGGAGTGATCAAATGGGAAATTTCCCCAGACTGGCCGCCTGTAGCCGTGGCCGCCCAGGCTATCGCAGCCAGGACCTATGCTCTGAAGAAATTGGAGGCTCCTTTACCGAAAAATCAGGATTACCACCTCTTAAGCACGGAGGACGATCAGGTGTACGGGGGAGTGGAATCAGAAGATCCCCGCAGTAGAATCTCGGTTGACTCCACCCGGGGCCAGGTAGTCATCTACGAGAGACAGCTAATAAACGCTTATTATAGTGCCTGTTGTGGAGGATATACCGCCTCCAGCGCTGATGTTTGGGGTGAAACATTTCCCTATCTCCAGGCCAGAGCTGATCCCTTCTGCAAAGACAGTCCTTATCATGATTGGAAGTGGAAAGTTGAGGCTGAAAAGCTGAGGAAGATTTTAAGGGAGGCCGGATCACCCCTGGGTAAGCTCTACCGGATTCAGCCAGTCAGTTTTGATCAAAGTGGCCGCGTCAAGCAGCTAAGAATACAATACCGAGGTGGAGAAAAATATCTAAAGGGAAGTGAGTTTCGTAGATTAGTGGGATTCGATCGCATAAAAAGCACCTTGTTCAAAGTCGTCCTTAGTGTCAGAAGACACGCCAGATATTTTGTCTTCACCGGGAGAGGGTCAGGTCATGGAGTGGGGATGTGTCAGTGGGGAGCCAAAGCAATGGCTGAGAAAGGATATAGCACCAGGGAAATCCTCCAGTTTTATTATCCAGGCACAAGCATAGAACGACGCTATTAACTCTCAGGAGGAATATCAAGCCTAGCCCACGCTGCCAATTTTGATCTCCTCGTTCATAGTAGTAGGGAAGTATTAGTGTCCAGAAGATTTATACGGGCATCGAGGAGGAGACCTCTAGATACTTTTGCTGCCTGGCGAGGATATCTCGGGACTCTTCCCCTTCGTCGCTGTATATCAGCTTTTAGATTGTTTCTGCTCGTCTTCTCATTGCCTACAGCACCTCACGGTCCGGGAAAGAC
>JBHIEA010000084.1:0-7812 GCA_046760365.1 bacterium | reverse complement strand
CCATGAATATGGCTACTATGGCTCAATTTACCAATGGACTGATGAGTAAGAAATTTGGTATTCCCACTATATTTGCCGTGGTCAACAATCAATACGGAATGACCGGCCAACAGCGTGGTGAAGTTACAGGAATAGAATACCTGGCTGAAAGAACCTTTGGTTATAACAAGGAAGGAATGCATGCGGAGATTGTTAATGGTATGGATGTATTAGCGGTATATGATGCTACCGCCAGAGCGGTACAGCTCGCCAGACAAGGTAGAGGTCCGGTCCTATTAGAATTCTGGTGTTCTCGCTATAAAGGCCATTCTTTGAGTGATCGGCTTGATAAGGCCGAGGACGAAACCTATCGAACTTTGAAAGAGTTGGAACAATGGCAAAAAATAGATCCTTTAAGGATTTTCTCGCATAAGTTAATGGAGGAAAAAATCTTAAGTGAGAAAACCTTAAGAAAGCTTGAAGGCGAGGCCCGAGAAAGAAATGAGTGCATGGCAGCCAAGGCTGCTGAAGCCCCCAGTCCTGATCCCAAAAATATGTACTTTGGCCTTTTCAGTAACACATCTTCGGATGAGGTTCCTTCCCGGTTTAGAGATACCCCCATTCTAAAAGGGCCCGATTTTCTCGATAGAGACCCAGAGGTAGAAATCACCTATAGAGAAGCGGTAATCGAGGCTCTCTTTGAAGAAATGAAACGTGATCGGCGAGTAATTCTATGGGGAGAGGACATAGCTGACTACGGTGGAGCCTTTGGAGCTACCCGGGGGCTTCTGGAGATTATGGGAAGAGACCGTATTTTCAATACCGCCATTTCGGAAGCAGCTATTGTCGGTAGTGGCCTGGGAGCGGCCTTGAGGGGTCTAAGACCGGTGGTGGAAATTATGTACATCGATTTTATTCTGCTGGCCATGGATCAAGTGGGAAATCAAGCAGCAAAGTGGAAATACATGTCCGGTGGCCAGCCTACTATACCCTTAACTATAAGGACAACCATCGGTGGTGGTAAAGGATATGCTGGGCAACACTCCCAGAGCCTGGAAGCGGTGCTGCCACATTTCCCGGGACTCAAAATTGCCATGCCCTCGGATGCGTATGAAGCCAAGGGCCTCTTAAAAGCAGCCATCAGAGATGATAACCCGGTGATTGTTATAGAGCATCAGAATTTATACCGCCATCCTTTGGGAAAGAGTAAGGTTCCTAAAGAAGATTACCTCATCCCCCTAGGAAAGGCAAATATCAAAAGAGAAATTGATCCCACCAAGAATGAGCACAATGTCACTATCATTGCCTGGTCCTCTATGGTACCTCTGGCTATGAAGGCAGCTGAAGAGCTCTCCAGAGAGGGGGTCGAATCCGAGGTCATTGACCTTCGCACCCTTTATCCTCTCGACCTCGAGACTCTGGTAAAGTCGGTTCAAAAGACCAATAGAGCCGTGGTAGTTCATCAAGCTGTCAAATACATGGGTTTTGGGGCAGAAGTGGCAGCTCAGCTTCAGGAAAAAGCCTTTGACTATCTGGACGGTCCCATAATTAGAGTAGCCGCACCCAACACTCCTCCTCCTTCGGCACCGATTCTGGAGAAAGCTTTTTTGCCCAATGAAAAAGATATTGTGGAGGCAGTAAAAGGCTTGGGGTAATTCATACGACTATCAAGGGTAGATTCGATATAAGGTTCTGGGAAAGGGTATAACCTCTCTCACGTGGGGAGTCCCGCACAACCAGGCAACCGTCCGCTCAATGCCCAGTCCAAATCCTGCATGGGGTACTGACCCATAGCGTCTTAGATCTAGATACCACTCAAAGACCTCCCTGGACAAGGAATGATCGCTAATGCTCCTTTCAAGATGGAGTAGGTTTTCATCTCTTTGACCACCCCCTACGATTTCTCCATAGCCCTCTGACGCAAGCATATCCACAGAAAGAGCCAGGCGCTGGTCTTCGGGATCTTTTTTCATATAAAAGGCTTTTGTCTGGGCAGGAAATCGGTGAATCAGAATCGGTTTATCAAAATTGGACGAGATTACGGTTTCATGGGGAGCACCGAAATCGTCTCCCCATTCAAAGTCAGTGCCTGATCTTTTAAGAATCTCTACCGCCTCGGTGTAGCTTATTCTTGGAAAAGGAGGGTTAATCTTTTCTAGGGTAGTAGTATCTCTACCAAGGACCTCCAGATCCATCTTTCTCTTCTCAAGCACCTTCTGTACAATGTGGGTAACCAGTTGCTCGGCAAGGTTCATGATGTCATCGAGATGGGCGTAGGCAACCTCAGGTTCAACCATCCAGAATTCTGTCAGATGTCTTCTCGTTTTTGATTTTTCGGCTCGGAAGGTTGGTCCGAAACAGTAGACCTTACCGAAGGCCATGGCAGCTGCCTCCATATAAAGCTGCCCACTCTGAGAAAGGTATGCCTTATCACCAAAATAGTCGACTTCAAAAAGTGTTGAGGTTCCTTCACAAGACGAGGCGGTTAAAATGGGAGCATCAACCAGGGTAAAATCTCGTGAGTCAAAGAACTCACGCACAGCCTTAATGACTTCATTTCTTATCTTAAGGTTAGCCCACTGCTTTCTGGACCTAAGCCAAAGATGTCGATTCTTAAGAAGGAAATCGGGCCCGTGTGATTTCTTGCCCAGGGGGTAGCTGTCGGCTAACTGAACAATCTCGACATTATTTAAGGCGAGTTCATATCCACCGGGAGCCCTTTTATCCCGGTGTACCTTACCGGTAACAATTAGAGAAGATTCCTGAGGGAGGTGGTTACACCGGCTAAAAAGATCTTCACTAACATCGCCCTGAAACATAACCCCCTGAACGATGCCGGTTCCATCCCGGATCAAAAGGAAATGAAGCTTTCCCTTGGAGCGGCGGCTATAAAGCCAGCCTTTTATCATTACCGTCTCGTTAAGATGTTCACTTAATCGGCTAACAGTGGTAAACTGCATCAAAGTCTACCTCATAAAGGGTTCACGGAAAAAGTCTTTTCATTGTGGAGATTGCCTGCTCAATATCGTCTTTGTCTACGCCAAGGTGAGTAACCGCCCTTATCGAACGATCATCCCGAGGAAGAACCAGAACTCCCTCATTTCTTAATTTGCCTAGCACAATCTTTGAATCCATTCCTTCGCCGATAATGTCGAAATGAAGAATGTTTGTCTGGACATTCTCTGGGTCTATCTTAAAAGACTTAAATTCACTTATGGCCTCTGCCAGTCTTTTGGCATTGGCATGGTCTTCTGCTAACCTTTCAACGTGATGGTCCAGAGCATAGATGCCTGCTGCCGCAAGATATCCTATCTGTCTCATTCCCCCCCCGAACATTTTTCTGAACCGATGTACCCGGTTAATGAACTGTTTGCTTCCGGCTACCATTGAACCAACGGGAGCTCCTAGGCCCTTGGATAAACATAAAATCGTGGAGTCTACATATTGCGTATATTCCTTAGGATCGACCCCCAGGGCGATAGCAGCGTTTAACAATCTTGCTCCATCCATGTGCACCAGTAATTTGTTCCTTCTGGCTACTCGGAAAATCTCTTTTACTACCTCCAGAGGATAGACAGACCCACCGCCTCTATTATGGGTATTTTCAATCCAGATGAGACGAGTCACCGGCCGGTGATGGTCACTGGAGTCGCGAATCGCCTTTTCTATCCGGGAGGGGTCAAGAATTCCATGGTCGCTCTCCAGAAGATGGAACTGCACTCCAGATAAAGCCGCTCCTCCTCCACTCTCAGAGTTAAATAGGTGAGAGTTTCTCTCCACAATTATCTCATCTCCAGGTTGAGTTTGGGACCTGAGGCTGAGTTGATTAGCCATAGTTCCGGAGGCAACGAAGAGAGAATCTTCCTTTCCCAAAAGCTTAGCTACTTTTTCCTGCAGGAGGTTAGCGGTGGGATCCTCACCAAACACATCATCTCCAACCTCAGCTTTAAACATAGCATCAAGCATTCCCGCGGTAGGTTTGGTCACGGTATCACTGCGAAGGTCGATCATCCCTTACTCCTTGAAAAGCTCTTTCTCAACTCTTTTGAGTCATATTCTGAATTATCTCTTTTTTAACCAGTCTCAGCATATTTTTTAGGTTCTTTTTCAAACTTTTCCTTACATCCTTGGGAACAAAAGTAGTAAAGTTTACCATGATGTTCCACCGCCCCGGCTGCTTTCCTTTTAGAAATTTTCATTCCACAAACCGGATCTTTAGCCTTACCGAAAAACATCTTCCTCACCTCCTCCTCCACCTTTTCACCTATTCCTAGATGGTCTCTTCTGGTGGCCCTTCATTGCTCTTTTAACGGCTAGGGATCTTAAAAATTGGCGTTGCTTTTCTGCTTTTTTCTCCAACACGGCTTTCTTTTTCGGCATATGGTTTCCTCCTTACCAAAAATGGTCTCCATTTAAGACCTTTTTCCCGTAAACCTTATTAAATACTGCTTTCAGCTCAGGATACAAAAAGAAGTCTTTATTGACGAAATAATATTTTAGATTTCCTTCTTTTTTAGTCAATAAAAGGCCAAAATCGGCAAGATTCTTGAGCTCCAGACTAATATTCTTGGCATCCTTGCCCAGCCTCCTCCCTAGCTCTCTGGCATAAAATCGTGGCTCAGAACTGGTCAGGAAAGTGCGAAGCAGCTTAATCCTTAAACTGGAAGAAAATATCCGTTTCATTCGTGGTATTTCTTACTATGGTTGTGGTAGATTTTACCTTATTCTAGTCTCTGGCATAGGAATGTCAACTCCTATGAGAAATTCATTTTAAAAATAGCGAGCTTCTTTGACTAACGCCTGGCCACTTTTTGCCTCATCTGATAGATCTATCTCCAGATAGGCTGCCTGAGAATTAAAATAAGGCGCACCTTTCCGGGAGAAAAGGGTCAGCACCTTTCCCTTATGATCTAGAGAAATCCCCTCACAGGGCTCGTGACTTCTGATGAGGGTCTTTACTCCTAGTCGGTCTAGAACCTCCCTGGTTATTTTCTCACCGAAGATCCTGCCTGCTCCTCTTGGCGAGGGGTAACTTTGAGGAGTCCGCCCCGGATCACTCCAGAGAATCTGTTCTAAATATCTTTTGTCTGGATGGTACTGATGGGCGTAGGCTATATCACTGACCGAAGTGATTCCTTCCGGTAGTCCTCCGTGAAGCATCAAATATTTTCCTTTGGCGATGACACTATGATGTAAACTGTCAAATAGTTCTCGCAGAGACTCATAAATCTTCCTCCATTCACCTCGATATCTGGCTCTCAAAAAAAGTGGCAGATCATGGGGCCGAACTCCTAAATCTTGGGGTCCTTCGTGGTTACCTCTTAGAAGAATAACTCTTTCCGTGAATATTGACTTCAGGCTCAGGATAAGATAATAGACCTCAGCCGACTCATCTCCCCGGTCTCCGTAGTCCCCAAGAAAAACGATATAATCTCCGGCCTCAGGCGATCTGCTAATAAACCCGCTGTCCTCCAAGATAAAGATCAGACTTTGAAGATCACCGTGAAGATCCCCCACTACTATGGCCTTGCCCTGAGAGGGAAGGTGCACCAAGCCACCCTCAATATCTAGCCCACCACTTCCTGCTCTGGATCTTTCCTCAATTAACGCGCCAACGCTGGTCTTGACTAGACTGGAAAACTCCCCTGCCGTTGAGGCGGCAGCTTTTCTGGTAAGCTCTGCTATTTCCATTTAATCCTCTTTCACCCTAAGGGAGAATGCCTAAAAGTTCACGCCCAAAGGCGACTATTTTGCCTTGAATAAACCTAATAAAACTTCTACATTCAGAGGTTGTGAAATTAAGAAGGCTTCTCCATATTTTACATTGATTAAAGAACCATAGAATCGGTTTCGGGTCTCAACGTCAGAAAGATAGTCCTCCATACCTAGGGGACGGACCTCGCGGGTTGAGCATTCTTTTCCAAACTGGGAACGATAGGCCTTAATTGCCTCTAGCTTCCGAGGGTAGTATTTGCTAATGTCTACCACGAGAGCAGGAGACGCATAATCATGAAGCAAATAGAATAGAAAAAGTCGGGGATCATGAGGGGGGAAACGGCTGTTTAATTTCTTCAAACGGCAATACAGACTGGAATTTCTCACCAACCATCTTGTGGCTCGGTGATCGTTATGACGATCCCCCCAATAAGGGGCAAGGACAGCTACAGGTCGATATTCTCTGATAGTCTGGGCAACCAAAACTCTATTCTGATGGGTATCTTCAATTCTAGCGTCTCCTAAATCGAGATTTTTTCTTACACTTGTTCCCAGTATTTTAGCTGCCTTCGATGCTTCTTGAGCGATAATCTCAGGACTCGCCTTAGAGTTCATCTCCCCTCGAGTGAGATCTATTAGCCC
The DNA here is from genome assembly GCA_046760365.1 of bacterium. Classification (GTDB taxonomy): domain Bacteria; phylum Aerophobota; class Aerophobia; order Aerophobales; family AE-B3A; genus AE-B3B. The sequence continues at coordinate 1,476 of JBHIEA010000084.1, read as the reverse complement.
TATTTTTTTACCTGAATCTCTCATTTTAAGTAGCAACCCTGAGCAGCCTAGCTCTACATCATCGCAATGGGCGCCAAAGGCTAAAATATCAACTTTTACCATCTCCTAGCCTCTTGGATTTCTCTAATACTGGTCACCGTATCACGGAGGTAGCTTTACCACTCGGTGCTCACCATAGTCAGATTTAAAAAATTCTCCGTATACAAGGCCTAAGAAATCAGGGCCGAATTTTATGAGGTACTCCAATAGGTTAATTTTTCGCTCCTGGAGCTCATTTTCCGGAAACAGGTTGTTAGCTGCTTTGTACACCTGTCTTTCCACAATGATATTTTGTTTTTTCAAACTCCGGGTTAGTTTATCCTCCAGAGCGCCCATCTCCTCTAGAACTCTTCCCCATGATGCTTGACAGGAATCTCCCAAACTTCCATTTATTTTCAGAGCAGTTTTTTCGATATCCCTGAAGATCTCCTGGAGTCTCTTTCGGCTAGAGTTGAACACTGGCTTAATTTTTCTTGCCACTAATCTCTTTACCAAAGCCTGGGGAGATTTAAGATCAAAGATTTCTAAGCCGTATTTGCGAAGAACCACCAAAACCTTATTTTCAATAACAGTAGCACCGAATCGAGGATAAATCAACGGCATCTCGATACCGAACTGCCGGTAAATTTGCTTTAGTTGAGCAAAATAAGCTATTTCAGAAGGTCCGGCTACATAAGCGTAGGTGGGAAGGAGGTAATCCTGAGTAATGGGTCTAGTCACCGCGTTAGCACTGAAGGAAAGAGGATTTTTTTCCAAAAGATGGAGTAGTTCCTTTCGGGAGTAGGCGTGGTCCTCTACCTGGAAAGTTCCCTCGTAGGTGACCTTCTTTCTTTCCACAAAAAAATTACATAAATTCGGAGTCTTATGAATAGAAGGAGAATACCCCAGTTCTTTAAGTCTCGCCCCGGTTTCATTCAGGATTTTGCTGCATTTAGCAGGATTATCTATCATTCTCTTAAACAAAGGGAGCATTGGCTTCCTCAAATACTTAGGCTCTATTAAAATCAAACCGTATTCTCCTAGAAAATTAAGCATTATGCGGGAAAAAAAATCCCCCAGATTTCTAGATTCGGCGGATAATCTCTGGAGTTCCTCTAAAATAGAATCTTTAAACTCAGTATTAGGAGTAACTTCGCTTATCCTTGATATCATCTGGGCTATCTTTTCCTGATCTAATTCAACCTCAGAGGCGCTTTGGCTTTCTCTAAGAGGGCAATCTATCCTCAAGGGCTTATTATCCTTCATCACATAAATATGATTCATTTCCCTAAGGTCATGATCCTCTGAGGCATTCCAGAAAATGGGGACAAACTGGTGTCGGCTGTTAGAGAGTCTTTGAGAAATTATGATTGCCGAAAGGGCTTTATAAATGGTAAAAAGAGGACCCGTAAATAGACCCGGCTGCTGCCCGGTTACTACGGCAAAGTTATTCTCGCT
>JBHIEA010000083.1:0-7842 GCA_046760365.1 bacterium | reverse complement strand
CTAACGCAAAAGCACTTTAAGAGGAGAGCAAACGCCTATCTTGATCTCCTCTTGCCATGTTCCTCCATGATTGACTCATAAACCTCTAAAATCTTTTCAGTAATTATATCCCAGTTAAGAGTCCAGGCTGCCTCCTTTCCCTTTTTACCTGTTTTTTCTCGAAGTTCCCGGTCAGATAATAATTTCTCTACTGCCCTAGCGATATGATCCGGTCTACCATAGTCAACTAAAATCCCATTTTCGCCATCTTTAATAAAATAGGGAATTCCTCCCTGTCTTGTAGCTATAACTGGCTTTCCCATCGCCTGCGCCTCTAAAATCACTATCCCCTGTGCTTCTTTACTGCTCGGTAAAACCAGCATATCACTACAGGCTATGGCCTTTAGTTTATCTTCTTCAGAGAGCTCTCCAGTAAAAATCACCTCATCGTTCAGGGAAAGTTTTCGGCATAAATCCATTAGCGTCTTCTTTCTACCTCCGTCTGGTCCTGCGAGGATGATCTTTATCCTGTACTTTTTAAGAATTAATGGTGCTGCCATTAACAGGTACTCCACGCCTTTTTTCTCAACCAACCTGCCAAGATATAGAATTGTCGAGACAGCTTCTAATCTGTATTTTCTCGTGAAGGATACCGGGTCAATATTATTGTCAAAAAGTTCTCCGGGAACTCCGTTGGGAATATGACAGATCCTTTCCGGACGGACTGCTTTAGCTACCCATGGGTGCTCGGCAGGAGAAATTATGATAATCCTGTCAAAAAACCGCAAGGTCCATCTCGTCACAATACTAGCCCAGATCCTTCTTCTTATATCCTCTTTATGAGTCGGGTCGCCAATCCCTAAAGCCCCATGGGTGGTGGCAATACTGGGAATTTCCCTTATTTTGCTAAGCAAAGCGCATAGATCACTATGGGGAAAACCAATGCTATGGGCGTGAGTTATGTTAAGTTTTTGGACAAATGAAATACATGAGTCTCGGCTCCGCCTATCACGGGGTGAAAATAGCAAGGAAGCATGCATATTCTCATATGTGTCTAGCTACCACTACTGGGAAGTTCTTTAAGGCGTGCCACCATTTGGTGAAATCTTAAGGCCGAATAAAAAACTGATATTATACCTATTACCAGAAGCGCTAATTCCGGTCTTCCCAGTAAAGACAATATAAAAATAGTGAATAATTGGTGACTTCGGTGGTTTAATCTTAATTTCATAACTCTTTTTAGGTCCCTCCAAGATTTTTTCAAAACCCCTTTCCGGCCCTGGCTCCTCCTAACTCGGTGAGATAGTTACCCATTAAAAAGCCAATTATACCTACCAGGCCAAACCACCATCCCAGAACTGATTCTCTGGCATTCCAGACGCCGTAACCTATACCCAAGCATAAAATTATTTCCACTACCCGATCTGAGAGAGAGTCAACAATTTCTCCATAAGGGGAGCCGAGACTTTTAATCCGGGCAATTTCTCCATCGACACCATCCACAACATTGATGAGCTGGACTAATATGCCCCCGGCCATAAAATTTCCATAAATATAAGCAAGGGCAGCTCCAATTGCTAAAAAGATGGTGGAAATGCTTACCTGATTGGGACTGATATTTTTATCAATTAGAAATCGGGTAATGAGGTGATAACAAGGACTATTGATGTAGGCGGAAACAAATGCCGTTTCTTTATGTTTATGAGACTTTTTGAGTAAATTCCATTCTTTTTTCGGGATCATAAGAGCTTATCTCACCTTGACCTATCGCACATACAGTTTCAACTAAATAGTCGGCTATCAGCTCCTGCCAATTTTCTATGCGCTTTACTCCTGCGGGAAAGTCATTTACTTCCAGAGCATAGTGACCATCTTTACCCTCTATCAAATCCATTCCTCCTATCGCCATTTCCATGCTATCGAAGCACCGTAAAGCTCCCTCCATTACCTCATCCGGAAGGAATACCTGCCAGGCTTTACCCTCATTAGGATAAAAAAAACTCTTAACTACCTTTCCTATCTTGTAGATTCTGGTCACTCCGTCATTATTGGGAATAAATTTTTGTAGATATATCCACTTTTTCCGCAAATCCTTTAGACTCTCTACCGATTTTGCATATATTATTCCTTTCGAACGCCCATACAAAGGTTTCACCAAAGCGGGAAACATGGAACCGTCCACATTTTCTAAAATCCTTTTCTTTAAAGCAAACACTGTCCTCGGTATCTTCAAACCTGATCGTTTCATGATCTCGTCGGAGATTAGCTTATTACTACTGAGACATAAAGCTCTGTAGGAGTTTATCACCACAGTTCCCATCTCCTCAAGATATTGGGCAAGCCACAGATACTCGCGCTCAAGAATCCTTACTATCACAGCATCGTAGCCCCTTACGGAGGAAATGTCGGGATTAATCAGCCAGGGGCTAGTTATTTGAGAGCCTATACCCTTGCTTAGGAGGTAATTATATAAAGATACGAGAGGCGATTTGGATAATTCGAATTTTTCTGAAGTAAGAAGTCCTACTTTCATATAATCTCCTTTGTTCTCCGAGAGTACAGTCAAATACTCTATTTTTTATAATTGGCAGTAGGAAGGTTTAGCCAGCGTATGTCCTCTGTTGTGCTCGCTGCCGCCTTCCGTCATTTTATCTTCCTTCTTTTTTCATTAGCCATCCTTTCCTCCAGGACATTAATGACTGCCACTCCTCCGGCGAGTTTCGCCAGCCTTTCTTCCAGTTTTTCTCGGTGGTAGTCAGAATCAGTTCCTTCTTTTTGGAGTCTTACCTGAGCGATCCTGCCTTTGATTTCTTTACTGTCACCTTGATGTTGGATTATGGTGGTATTCTCGTCTGATTTCCCAGGACCTTTGGACAATGAATGTTTTCTCTACCCTTGCTTACTATAAAAGTGACCCGGGTTTCTTGCCCCCGAGCCACTTTGCAGCCGATTAATTTATGAGTGTCTCTCTCTTTCTTTCTTTTAACCCTTTGAACTTTTCTTTACTTTCATCCTTTTCTGCTTCTTTTCCTTCCTTTCCTTTTTCTGTCTGCTGAACATGATTAGCTCACCCTCCTTGGAGATTTTTATAAGACTATTCCATCCATTAACAAGGTTTCTTCTTTTTTTCTTTTTGTTCAGCGGCTATGATCCCGCGCAAAAGAGTCTCACTAATAAATCCTGTCTTATCGGCAAAGGCTCCCTTTCTTTCATTGATTATCCATTGGGAAATAAAACCGATAATGATGCCGTGTAAAATATAGGCTTGATGTGCTGAATTAAATGGCCGAAAAACTCCCTTTCTAATTCCATCATCGAGAACGTCGGCTAAAAAACTTATATATTTTTCATATTGATTCTGCATCTTTTGTATGTATCGGCTTTCAAAATCCTGATGTAGCGCTCCTCTTATGAAGAAAAGAATATTGAAAAGAGCCCTTTTTTTCTCAAAAAAAGTAAGATGAGCAGTCACCAATTTCTCAATTACCTCTTGAGGATCCTCTATTCCAGCTATTTCTCGCTTACAGTAACCTAGTAAATCATCAATGCTCTTTTTGGTTAAATACGCTACAAGATCCAACTTATTTTTAAAATGACAGTAAATAGTGCCCTTTCCCACATCGGCTTCTTCAGCAATCTCATCAAGCGTAGCCCGAAAGAGACCTTTTTTGGAAAAAGTTCTGTACGAAGCACGGACAATTTTATTCAAAGTATTGATTTTTCTTCTCTCGCTTCGGCTTAATACCTGGGTCATTTTTCTCCTCCGATTCTCAATTGTTTAATAAAAAGTATTTTTCTATATTTTTGACTATTTAGTCATAATCGACTCAATCGTCAGATAATTATAATCATTTTTGAAAAAAGTCAAGGGCTATATTCGATTGGACATTCCCCAAAATTCCATATGGTTTTCGCGGAGTCCTGAATCGAACAGGAATTGAGAAAATAGCAAAGTGGAATCGGAGTTTGATTTTCCTACCCGAAAGATTACCGTAAACTTGGCTCGATCGCAGGATCTCGTCAATTTCTCTCACTTCGCCAACCTGCTCGAATTCAAGTGATTCTATCTGTCACACCGATGCTCTTTGGACACCAGGAATACCTCACTGCGTATTTCGTCTTCACTGTCTCCCTACTATTTGACGGCTGCTCGGTTTTTGCTATTTTAAATACCGTATTTACCAAGCGGCCTGGTGCCGAATGAAGGAGACCCTCCCCTCGGAAGAGGCATGGAACTGTAATCTCCGGCAGGAGGCCAATTCTTAAGTAATTCCTTCAGGGAGTGCTTCTAGGTTCCTCCAGGAAACCAGTACCTGTCCCAGGAGTCAGCAGAATAGAGCTGTTTTGGTAGATTTTAGCCCACGATGACATCCTTCGCAGTGTGAGAGCGTGAGCTCTTGCAGACTCAGAGGAACGATAGATTGACAGCCAGTTGAACCTGGTCATTGTTTTTATGGATCGCTTACATCTTCGAATTAGGCATGAGGAGACATTGCAATTGAAGTCCAAAAGTGGTGCGATGGTGCTTTTCCTTGGAATAATTGTGCTCTTATTTACTTCAAGGTGCTTGGCAGTTGATACCCTCGAGCCGAAATGGTTAAGAGTCTGGGGAGGAGGTGCGAATGACTGGGGGCTAAGCATTGCCATCGATCGCGCTAGGAGCATCTATCTGGTAGGAACGACAGAATCTTTCGGTGTAGGCGAGGACCACTTTCTGGTGAAATATTCGCCAGAGGGAGACACGCTTTGGGAGAAAACCTGGGACCGAGGCGGAAATGATTCTGGAAGGAGTGTCGCCGTGGATCCTCAATCTGCGGTGTATGTGGCCGGGGATACTTACTCCTCAGGCGGGGGTAGTTATGATGCCTTGCTGGTGAAGCGTACTCCCGAGGGAAAAATACTCTGGGAAAAAACCTGGGGAGGAGAAAATTCTGAGTGCGCCACAGCGGTTGCCGTAGATACTGAGGGTACCGTGTATCTGGTAGGCTCCATATCCCCTCCCGCTCGCCCGGGGGATGGCTTTGTGGTGAAATATACTTCCCAGGGAGAGATACTCTGGGAGAAGACCTGGGGTGGTGGCCTTGAAGACTACGTTTGCACTGCTGTCGTCGATGCCACCGGTAACCTGTATTTGGCAGGATCTACATACTCTTCTAGGAGAGACCGGGATGCGTTCTTAGTGAAGTATGCCTCAGAGGGAGAGATACTCTGGGAGAAAACCTGGGGAGGAACTAGCCAGGAGGGCGTGGCGGCCGTTGCTGTAGATACTGAGGGCAACGTGTATGTGGTGGGTTCAGTGTCCACACCCGGTTACCGTGAGGATGCCTTTGTGGCGAAGTATACCCCCGAGGGACAGATACTCTGGGACAGAACCTGGGGAGGAGAGGATTATGAGTACGCCACAGCGGTTGCCTTGGATACTGAGGGCAATGTGTATTTGGTAGGCTTTATATCTCCTCTCGCTGGTTCTGAGGATGCCTTTGTGGTCAAATACACTTCCCAGGGAGAGATACTCTGGGAGAAGACCTGGGGTGGCGCAGAATGTGACCGGGCTTCTGCTGCTGTGGTCGATGCCACCGGTAACCTGTATTTGGCAGGCTTTACATACTCGTATGGCCCAGCTGAGGATGCGTTTCTTCTGTGTGTCTCGTCTACGGTGCCTTGATCGAGCGCCTGGTGTCCGCTGACATCGGAGGAAAATTGCCAGCTAGCTTGTTCGGTGAAATCTCGCTTTTGCTCTTTTCTATCCAAGAAGAACCCTCGTTTCCCCAGAAAGAGAGCTGAAGAGATTTATAAGCTTGCTACACAGTTTCTGTAGGGATAACTGGGGAGGAAGAGGCAGCTCTCTTTGAAATTAGGCTCCTTTTAGATGAACTCAAAGGTCTGGATGAAAAAATAACTAGGGCATCTGCAGTGCTTTCTCAGGCCAGCGAGGATCCAATAGTATTGCTGTACCCACGGCAACCAGATCGGCAACGCCCTCGTTTAAAATCCTACGAGCAGTATCGCCAGTTTTGATCTCACCCACAGCCACAACAGGTACTCTCACATGCGGCTTGATTTTTTCAGCTCGATAGACGGTGGAACTGAAAGGATAACCAGGTGGCACCGGTATTAACGCACTGTCAGCAGCCCCGGAGGAGATGCTCAATTTGAATTGGCCGTGCGAGAACATCTTTCATGATATATCATTCCCAATCCATTCTACGGTCATACGCTCCTAAGTTAACCGACTTTTATCTGCAAATACCCGTTATTCTCTCCGAGGTCTCTGGTCCAGGAAGTAGTTTAACAAGAGAGGGCAATTAGTCAATCCTCAACCCAAATCCAGTGGGATCCTTGACATCCTCACTGAACCGCCCTAGATTATAGCAAGACAAAAGGATGCTGGCTAAAGTCTTCTCTAGTTCACTTCAGGGAATAGATGCCTGCCCCGTGTTGGAAGATAATTGGCAATCAAGTATTTCTTGGACTTGGTTCGTAATCGCACGGACAGGGCCAGGATGGCACAAACGACCTCGAGAAAAGTTATCTTAATTAATGATAAGAGAGATGAAGGTAGCGGAAATCACGAATGATGGTCGTGGGAGTGAGGGGTTTGGCAGTGACTGGCCTTTATAATTCAAGAGAATCCTGAGTGGGAACCGGCTGCTATAGTTGACATGAATGAGGAGGTCTTAACAAAAGTAGGCACAAGACTAAGGCTGAGTTCCAGAAGAGCTATACTTGACGATATTATTATGATATTGTATAATTGTAGTGGAGGTGAGGAGAATGGATACTGATTATGTAACTACCAATGTCCGTCTGCCGAGACAGATGCTACGAGCCCTTAAACTCAAAGCTGCCCGGGAAGATAAAAGTGTTGCCCAGTTAATTCGTGAGGCTATCGAACAAGCCTTTGCTGAAAAGGAAAGACAGCTATCGGTGAAGCAATTTAAGAAGGATTCCTTTTTTAAGATTATCGGGATGTTTGATGATGGAATCAAAGATGGGTCAGTTCATCACGACCGGGATATTTATGGGAAGGATTAATGCAGATTTTTGTTGATACAAGTGCATTGGTAGCTCTGGCTAATCGCGGAGATCAGTATCATTTAAAAGCGAGGGCATTTTTAAATAGGCTGGATCCTACTAGTAGATTACATATTTCTAACTATATCATTGATGAAAGCATAACCAGGATACGCATGATTGTGGGACACAGGCCGGCTTTGACTTTTGGCAAGAATATATTCTCCAGCCATCTTTACCACATTCACTATATTGATGAGGAGTTGGAAAAGGAAGCTCTTAGAATTTTTGAAAAATATCGGGATAAAAGATTAAGCTTCACCGATTGCACCAGTTTTGCTTTGATGAAGAAACTAGGGATAAGCAAAGCCTTCGCTTTTGATGAGGATTTCCTTGCCGTTGGATTTGACATTGCACCCAAAGTGGACTAGATTATAACCGGATAAAGGGATGCTGGCTAAAGTGTTCTCTAGTGCTCTCCAAGGAATACATACCTACCCAGTCTTCTCTTCTCTCACCAGGCCTTGGTGGGCACCCGTCCTTTTAGGAGTCCTCACCACACCATTTCTGAGGCCGGTTTGATTGGGGGAGGAAGTATCCCTAGACCGGGTGAGGTATCCCTTTCCCATAATGGAGTCCTTTTCTTGGACGAGCTATCCGAATTCCCCCGCCACGTACTGGAATCTCTCCGTCAACCGCTGGAGGATGGCCTGGTGACTATCTCACGCGCAGTCACCTCCCTTTTACATCAATTGAAACTTTTCCTCCTTAGTTGCCTTCTGCCCAAAAGTATGCCATTCTTGACTCTATTCTAACCAAAAATTCCCATTTTATCAGCATTCCAATTAA
>JBHIEA010000082.1:0-7852 GCA_046760365.1 bacterium | reverse complement strand
CGGGTTGACAAATTTTTGTTAGAGATTATAATATCATGAGTATCCTGTAATTACAGAATCATAGGAGCATATAATTATGCATTTTAGAGAGATAAATAAGAACTCACCTGTTCCTTACTACTATCAATTGGAACAATTCCTCAGAGAAAAAATAGAAAATGGTAAGTTAAAACCCGGAGATAATCTTCCCTCAGAGGCGGAGCTTTGTTCTATTTTTGGAGTCAGTCGAACAGTTGTGCGTCAGGCTTTAAATAAATTAAATCAGGATGGGATTGTCTATAAGGAGAAGGGTAGAGGGACTTTTGTAGCTAAACCAAAGCTTCAGGAAAAGTTCATCCAGAGAACCTACGGATTTTATCAAGAAATGAAGGAAAAGGGTCTTGAGGTAGAAAGTAGGATTTTGGAGCATGAGTTGATAGAGCCTCCCACCAGGATAAAAACCTTATTGAAACTTACAGGGGGACAGAAAGTAGTAAAAACCTCCCGCTTAAGGTTGGTAAATAAGGAACTTATTATGTTCACCACCACTTATGTTCGCTCAGATCTCTGTCCGGGACTGGAAAAAGAGGATCTCACCAATCGTTCTTTATATCAGCTTTTATGGGATAAATATAGGCTAAAGATCTCCTATGGTCAAAGAACTCTGGAAGCGGTTGCTGCCAGTAAATACGAGGCAAATATGCTTAAAGTTCCTCGGCGCTCTCCCTTAGTTTATCTTGAAAGTGTTAGCTATCTTGAGGACGGTACCCCTATTGAATACTTTGAGGCCTGGCACCGAGGAGATAAGTGCAAATTTGCTATTGAACTTGTCCCTGCCGAAGAGATGAAAAAGATAATGCCTGCTCATAGAGAGAACTTCACGTTCTGGTCTGGGATACCTTCCAAGCAAACTGTTTCTCTTTCGGATAGAACAGATAAATAATTTGTAATTTATTGGGGGGGCAGAGAGCCGGTTCCCTTAGGTTCGGGGGGAAATAGATGAGATTAAGAGAGAAGGTAGCTGTGGTTACAGGAGCAGGTTCCGGGATTAGAAGGAAATCGCTTATGGAATTCTTTATCTGGCTTCTGATGAATCTCCCTATGCTACCGAGGCTGTCCTGTCTATCGATGGCGGCTACACCGTGCAATGAAAGAAGAGGTTAGAATAGAAATAAAAAATCTGAGGGTCACTAATGTAGAAAAGAAACAAAGGAACAGAGGAAGGAGCCAGAAATCAAATCAAGGAGGTGATGCGGCTATGTAAGAGAAGGCTTATGTTCATAAAATACCAGAAGGAGGAGGAATAAAAAATGATGCGTAAATGGATAAGTTGTATAGTTTTGGTCGCTGTGTTGACGGCGAGCTTCGGGATCGTTTCAGCGGCTCCTGCTGAAGAGAGGTACCAGTTAGCTCAGAAATACAAGAACGCTGAGCCTGGAGAGAAGTTCATCATAGGCCATATCACTTGGGGTCTAGCGCAAGAATACCTGATGATGTGCTACCAGGCTTCTGAGCAAGCCGCTAAACAACTCGGTCTGGACTTCATGGGTGCAGTGGCTGAATCCGATCCAGCGTGGATCGAGACAGCTGAGAGTATGATAGCTGCCGGCGCAAAGGCGATAATCTATAACTGTCCATCCGCGGCTGTTTTACCTGAGTTGGCGAGAATTCACAACGAGAACAACGTGTTCATGGCAACGCACTTCGGATATACGGGGGATCTGCTCCCAGGAGACCTCGGGCCATATTGGGTCGTAGATAATACGCCTCTGTCAGACGAACAGACTTTCCTCCCATTGATGCTGCTGTTCGAGAAGATGAGGAGGGATGGAAAGACGAAGTTACTGCACCACCAGGCGCACAAGACGGCCGCCACCGTCTCCACAGTCTACATAAACCTGGGAGTCTTTCAAGCTTGGAAATTCTATCCAGAGATGGAAGTGCTAGGCCACCAATATGGTGAGTGGTGGTACGAAGGAGGGCGAAAAGCTGCCGAGGCGTCACTGGCGGTCCGAACGGATTATGAGGGTTTATGGGGCGCTAACGACTCGCAGACCACGGGCGCTTTGAGGGCAATGGAAGACCGCGGCCTATTTATCGGCCCATACACGGCTTCGAGAGACATGGAAATGACCACGGCGGAAGAGATACTTAAAGGAAACTTCCTAGTTACCGCTGGATTCGCCATACCCTACTTTGGAGGAAGAATGGTCCCCATGCTATACGACCTCTGCGTCGGAGCATGGTATCCACTGAAGGATGAGATGGTTCAAGCCGGTAGGATAGATTTGTACGGTAGACCTGGTGAAATTGAGCCGCTGGCCGAGGCTGCCCGCCTAACTTATCATCCGAGCTTCAAGCTAGGCCCAACCAAGGAGAATTTGGAGAAGATATTAAAGCAAATGAAGGCCAAGAAGCCGGAGTATCCATATGACTTCAGGCTGCTATCTATATCAAAGTGCAAGGAGCTCGGCCTAACATATGACCGCCATGCAGGTGGAGGAACCTACCTGGGCCAGCATGACTACTACTACCCAGCAAAGCTAAAGAAGTTCGGAAGCGTCGAGGCTCTCAAGAAACACGTCGCCGCTCTCCATAAGTACTTCCTCGACTTCAGCTGGGCCAACACGTGGAAGGAAGCAAAGGAATATGCGAAACGCTTCCCGCCAGAGTTAAAGACGGAGCCTATCTGGGAGTAAAGACAAAATCATTATATTTCCCCTTTTTTATCAAAATCCGCCAGGTCGTTCAAGGCGGGGAGGAATGGGGAGAGAGGTTCAAGGGGACGCAGTTCCCTTGAGCAGGGGATTCCCAAGGGGATTGCAAGTCCCTTTGGTGGGCGGGGTTAAGGCCTCGTCCAAGAAACGCGTCGCCGAGCATATCGTGCGAGGCGGCGCTTTACTTTTGTAACTCGTGGCGATTAACGTTAGAGGGGTTAGCATGGTGACGCCGATGGATGCTTCATTATTGGAGGTAAAGGGTGTTTCCAAAGCCTTCGACGGGGTGGTGCGTGCTCTGGATGACGTTAGTATAGAGGCCCGCCAAAATGAAATAGTAGGTGTGGTAGGGGAAAACGGAGCCGGAAAATCCACCCTAATGAAGATTTTGGTAGGCGTTTATCCTCCAGATAAGGGGGAATTGTATTATAGGGGAAGAAAAGTCCCATTCCCCAAGAATCCAAAAGAAGCGGCAAAAAGAGGAATTTCAATAGTTTACCAGGAAAAAGGAGTCATATCCTGGTTGAAGGTATATCAATTCCTCTTCCTAGGCCATGAGGATAAGTATGTAAAATTCTCGAGGTTACAGATAGATAAAATGAAGAAGCATGCGAGCCAGATTTTGGAGGAGCTTCATGTGAAATGCGATGCTGAGGTCTTTATGTATGAACTACCGCTTTCCACCCAGAAGATGGTTGAAATAGCGAGAGCTATCTTAAGTGTAAGATTGGAGCGCGGAGATGATGAAGTTATACCGATCATAATACTCGACGAGCCGACCGCGCCGTTAACCGCCGAGGAACGTCGGGAGTTATTCAGCGACATATTGCACATGAAGAAAAATGCTTCCTTCATCTTCGTTTCACACATAATACCTGAAGTGATGGAATTCACGGACAGAGTACACGTATTGCGAGATGGCAAGCTGGTTGCCCACTATGACTTGTCCAAGGAGAAGATAACAGAAGAAGATCTATTCAGGGCGATAGTCGGCAGAGAATCCTCGGAATATATCTACAAACCAGAAGTCAAGGGAGTCGTGAGCGAGGAAGTAGTTTTGACAGTTAAGAATTTGACTAAGAATGGATGCTATTATGATATCTCATTCGATCTTCACAAGGGCGAGTGCATCGGAATCTTCGGCCACGCTGGATCTGGCAAAAGCGAGATAATAAAAACAATGGCTGGCCTCATAAGTTTTGAAGGGGGGGTCCTAATAGTTAGAGGTCAAAAAGTCAAAGCCGACGAACTCCCCCACGTTAGGTTAGAAAGGGGTATTGGATATTTCTCAGGTGAAACCGGGAAGGAGCTATTCCTCAACTGGCCGATCGTGAAGAACATCTCAATAGTTAATATTGAGAAAATATTAAGAAAGCTCATCCCGGTGATAACTTTCGCCGCTGAGAAAAAGATGGCAGAAAAGGTCATGAAGAAGTTGAGAATAAGGGCCCCGAGTGTTGACACGGATTGCTACTCTCTGAGCGGCGGTAGTAAGCAGAAGGTTTCCGTGGGAAAATGGCTTGAAAGAAGCCCCGACATACTTTTGCTAGAGGACCCCACGATAGGAATAGATGTAGGAGCCAGAGAGGACATCTACGAAACTATTTTGGAGATGAACAAGAGCGGTATCTCAATGATCCTCGTAAGCGACGATCCTAAAGAATACACCATACTATGCGACAAGATAATGTTCATAAAGGATGGAAGAATTCAAAAAGTTCTTAGCCCCGAAAAGTTTAGAAAGGTGATGGCAACGTGAAGAGCCTAGGGAGAAATAAGCAGATAACTCCAGTCATAATTCAAACCCTAAAGACTTACCCTGTCATTCTAGCGTTGATTGCTTTCCTCGTGATGTTCTCAGGTTTATACCCGAAAAGATTTCTAACACCCTTAAATTTCTCCTCGATTCTAAGACAGTTTGTAACAATCACGTTATTTGCGCTCGGCCCCTCAATTGTGGTGGTGACCGGCTCGCTAGACTTATCTTATATTGGGATCTGGATGCTGGGGGGTATCCTCGTGTGGCTTCTCATGCCGATGCTAGGGATGTTCTCAATTCTCGTCATCCCACTATTGGGGTTAGCGACAGGGCTCCTCATTGGCGTAATACAAGTCAAGGCGAAAATACCCTCCTTCATACTAACCTTAAGCTTATTAGTAACATACTGGGGATTAACAGCATGGCTCTCAGGAGGATACGCCAGACCTGTTCGCGGATACGAGTTTATAACCGCGCGGTTGATACCCTACCTTCCCGCGGCCTTTCTATGGTCTATCCCCATAATGATCGCCGCGGTATTCATTATGAAATGTACCAGGACAGGCACATATCTATACGCTATTGGGTCAAATGAGGAAGGAGCTCAATTAGCCGGAATAAATCTCGATAAATACAAGATCCTGGCTTTCACGTTAAGCGGGCTATTTACAGGCATAGGATCGATTATCCTATTCCAATATCTCGGAGGTGCGGCGCCAATAGAGCTAAGGCTAAACAACGTGGTTTGGCCGTTGGTGGGAATGGTCCTGGGTGGAACTCCGCTTATAGGAGGAAGCGGTGGCCCCCAAAGAACGATACTCGGCGCCTTGACGTTTACTGTGTTTTATCGCGGATTGTATCTTTCGCTATTGCATCCCGCGGCGATACAACTCCTGGTGGGGCTATTGCTAATTGTATCCATTGTAGTAAGTGCTAGGGGTTTGAAAGGAGTAACGATCACGTAAAGGGGGGAAAATGGTGATGGCCGGGCTACTTCTTTATCAGGAACGGCTTAGAAGAAACACGACTACAGTCGGGCCGATAATCGCTGCGATAGCGATTATAGCTGGATTCCAGTTGATAAACCCATCGTTCCTCAGCTATCATGGAATAATAACTTTAGTCTATGCTATGTCATACTTCCTTATAGTCGCCTGCGGATTGACTTTCGTCATAATGATGGGTTCTTTTGACTTCTCAGTGGTAAGCTTGCTGAAGCTTGCAGCACTCCTATGCGTATTATACATCGACAAGCTGGGGTTCTTGGTGATTCCTTTAGCTTTATTAGTAAGCGTGGGGTTTGGCTTCATTAATGGGCTGCTCGTCGCGAAGTTCAACGTCCCCTCTTTCATGGCCACGCTCGGCGTTTGCGTTGTAGTTGAGGGAATAGCGTGGTACCTCTCGAAAGGCTTCCTCAACATAATGTATAATGAGACCTTCAGGGCCCTTGCAACGACCTTCCTAGCGGGTTTACCATCGATATTCTATTGGGCGATGGGCATCTGGATTATAAGCACTTTCATAGCCATGTGCATGCCATTTGGAAGGCGCACTTACGCAGTCGGAGGAAACCCGATAAGCGCTGGGCTCTCGGGCATAAACGTGGAGAGGCATAGAATTTACGTCTTCATGCTCAGCGGCTTTTTCGCTGGACTGGCAGGAGTTTTATACATGGCGCAGTTGGGGGGCGGCTCCATGGAGATTGGAGCAGATATGGCCATACCTCTTTTCGCGAGCGTGGTCGCGGGTGGCACAGCCCTGACAGGAGGCGTGGGAGGCCCGCACAGAACTTTGCTTGGAGTGATTATCATTACATGGATTCAAGCTGGAATGTTAATGCTCGCAATCGGCCGCGATATCCAGATGGTAACTTTCGGCTTAATCGCCCTAGGAATGAGCATGGCCACGATAGATAGGAGAAGGATAAAGATCATTAAGTAGGATTCACTGATTTCCCCACCAACAACTAAGGATAATGTGCATCATTCCGTGGCTTACGTCCCGATTAAGTCTTGGTGGATGAGGTTCTCCTTGAAGGGGAGGGCCAGCTTTCAGGAACTGGCTTAAGAATAACTCCACCAGAGGCTCAAGTTTTCTACCCCAGAGAATCTGAATGAAAAAAGGATATATCTTAGCCCATGACCTGGGAACCACCGGCAATAAGGCGACACTCTACGATTCAATGGGCAAGCTCATAGCTAGTAGTTTTCATAGTTATGTCACTCGTTATCCTAGAGTAAATTGGGCAGAACAGGACCCCCTGGATTGGTGGAAAGCAGTTTGCATTTCTACGGAGGATCTATTAACGACTTCCAGAATATCTAATCAGAATTTGGCTTGCGTGAGTTTTAGTGGACAGATGATGGGATGTCTGCCCCTGGACAAGCAAGGAAATCCTTTGCGAAACTCCATTATTTGGGCCGATCAAAGAGGAGTTGAGCAGGCAAACCGAATTAGGGAGACTGTGGGAGAAGATGAGGTATATGCAATCACCGGTCACCGCATCAGCCCCACTTATTCCGCGGCCAAAATTATGTGGGTCAGGGACAATGAACCGGGAATTTTCAAAAAGGCGCATAAGTTCGTACATGCCAAGGATTATATCATTTACCGATTGACTCAGCGGTTTGCCACTGATTATTCCGATGCCTCGGGGATGAATCTTTTTGACCTCCAAAAAAGAGAGTGGTCTTCCCAGATGCTGAAGGCAACCAGGATCCCCGTGGAAATTTTGCCCGAATTACATACTTCTATAGATGTGGTGGGTGAGGTTACCAGGAAAATCAGTGAAGAGGCTCGCCTCAGGCCGGGCACTCCCGTAGTGATGGGGGGAGGTGATGGACCTTGTGCGGCAGTGGGAGCGGGAGTGGTAAGGGAAGGAAGTTCTTATAACTATGTGGGTTCCTCTTCCTGGATTGCTCTAGCCAGTGAAAAACCTGTTTATGATCCCGAAAAAAGAACATTTACCTTCTCTCACCTTGATCCGGGAATGTTTACGCCTACCGGTACCATGCAGACCGCAGGAGGAGCTTATCAGTGGCTCAAGGATAATATCTGCTGGTTGGAGACTCAGGCTGCCAGAGGCGCAAAGATAGATCCCTATGAAATTATGAATTGGAAGGCAGAATCAGTTGAGCCTGGTGCTCAGAGTTTACTTTTTCTCCCTTATTTAATGGGGGAGAGAAGTCCTCACTGGAATCCTGATGCCAAGGGAGCATTTATTGGCCTTACCCTCACTCATAAAAGAGAACATCTCATTAGATCGGTCCTGGAAGGTATTGTCTTTAATCTGAAGATTATCCTGGACACCTTTGAAGAACAGGGAGCCCGGGTGAAGGAAGTGAGGGTAATTGGAGGAGGAGCCAAAGGAAGGCTGCTGCGCCAGATCATGGCCGAT
>JBHIEA010000081.1:0-7931 GCA_046760365.1 bacterium | reverse complement strand
TATATCCAGCTCAATTCCATTGGATGCAAGAGATGCCGTCCAGTTTATGAGAATCGACTTAAGGAATATCTTAAACTCAATCTAGCCAATCTTTGTTCTAATTGTCGCAGACGCTATCAATATAATATCCTCCGGGTTTTGGATTGTAAGCTCAAGGAGTGTCAATCCACCATAAAAAAAGCTCCCCTGATTGGAGACTACCTGTGTGAGGATTGTCAGAATCATTTCCAAAAAGTAAAGAGGGGTTTAAAACGCGGGGGAATTAAGTTCAGCCTTGATCCTCATTTAGTGAGAGGACTCGACTACTATAATCGGACTATTTTTGAGATTGTCTCACCATTACTGGGCTCACAGGCCACTATTTGTGCCGGGGGAAGGTATGACGATTTGGTAGAGGAATTAGGAGGTCCCTCTATTCCAGCCATAGGTTTTGCCATAGGAGTAGATCGGCTGTTAGTCGGCTTAAAAAAAGAGCATAAAGAGCTCTATCCCCAATATTTTCCGGTGATTCAGATTGCTACCCTGGATGAGGAAGGACTAACGGCCGGGTACCGGTTAGCCAGAATCCTTCGCGGTCAGAGAATAAAAACCAGGGTTAACCTCTCACCAAAGAGCCTTTCTTCTCAGTTAAAGATCGCCGATAAAAGAAGAGCCAGGTGGGTCATGATTGTAGGGGAAAAAGAGGTAAAGGAAGGGAAGTTCATTCTTCGAGACATGAAGTCGGGTCAGCAGCAGAAAGTAGGGTGGGACGAGGTGAAACACCTTGATCGCAAGCTAAAAGGAAGCATCTAATGCAGCTAAAGCGAAACCACTTTTGTGGAAATTTGAGTAAAAAAAACGAGGGTGAAACTATTATTTTAGCTGGCTGGGTGAGAAAAAAGCGAGACCACGGAGGACTAATTTTTGTTGACCTGGGCGATAAATCAGGAGTCGTTCAGGTCGTTTTCAATCCCAAAGTAAATGAAGAAAGCCATTTGCAGGCCGGCAGCTTAGGGGAAGGATGGGTGATTGCAGTAGAGGGTAAAGTGAGACCACGCCCGCTTGAATCGGTAAACCCCGAGCTCAGGACAGGAGAGATAGAAGTGATAGTCGAAAACCTGGAAATTCTAAATATATCCGAATCTCTTCCTTTTCCCGTTCAAAATAAAATTGAGGCAAGTGAGGAAACCAGATTAAAATATAGATATTTGGATCTCCGAAGACCGGTAATGCAAAGAAATCTTTGCCTGAGATATGAAGTAACTAAACAGGTCCGCAGTTTCCTGGATAAAAAGGGTTTTGTGGAGATAGAGACCCCCTTTTTGACCCGCAGTACTCCTGAGGGAGCAAGAGATTATTTGGTTCCGTCTCGGGTAAATCCCGGCGAATTCTATGCTCTCCCTCAGTCTCCGCAGCTATTCAAACAACTTCTGATGGTGGCCGGCTTCGATCGATACTTTCAGATTGTGAGGTGTTTTCGCGATGAAGACTTACGAGCAGATAGGCAGCCAGAACACACCCAAATAGACATAGAGGCCTCATTTATAGAAGAAGACGACATATACCAATTGGTCGAGCTCATGCTGGTCCATGTATTTAAAAAAACTGTGCGAATGCCTCTAAAAATTCCCTTTCCGCGTCTTGATTATGAAGAGGCTATGGATCGATTTGGCACTGATAAACCCGACACTCGATTTGGATTGGAGTTAAAGAACATCTCTTCTTTGGCTAGCCAGAGCAAGTTTGAGGTCTTTCAGAGGTGCCTGGCTCAAGGAGGAGAGGTGAAAGGATTAAGACTCCCCGGGGGAGCTTGCCTTTCTCGTAAAGAATTAGAGGATCTATCCCAGCTGATAGAACCCTATGGAGCTAAGGGATTAAGTTGGATCCTTCTTACTTCTGAAAAGATAAAATCACCTCTAAGTAAGTTCTTTCCCAAGCCTATTCTTTTAAGAATAATAGAGCATATGGAGGGGGAAAAAGGAGATGCTCTCCTCTTTGTAGCCGATGGAAAGGAGGTGGTAGCCGACTCTTTAGCTCAGCTTCGTCTTGAGCTGGGGAAAAGATTTAATCTAATCCCCGAGAATGTATACCAACCGGTATGGATCGTAGATTTTCCTTTATTTGAGCAAGATCGGGAAGGAAGATTGAGCGCCCGACATCACCCCTTTACCTCCCCTAAGGAGGAGGATCTGCTACTGCTAGAGACGAATCCCGAGAAGGTCAAAGCTCGCAGTTACGATATTGTCTTGAACGGTGAAGAAATTGGAGGAGGGAGTATGAGAATCCACCGAAGAAAGATCCAGGAAAGGGTCTTAGAGATCTTAGGAATAGACTCTCTTCAGGCGAGAGAAAGATTCGGTTTTCTCCTTGAGGCTCTCTCTCTAGGGGCTCCTCCGCATGGAGGGATTGCCCTGGGGCTGGATCGATTGGTGATGATATTAGCCGGAGCGCAATCCATAAGGGAGGTTATCCCTTTTCCTAAAACTCAGAAAGCCATCTCTTTACTAACTCAGGCTCCTTCCCCGGTGGATGAGGAGCAGCTCAAGGAGCTTCATATAAAGGTTAGAAAAAAGTCATTCCCGCCCCCATAAAATCTTTCCTTAAGGGATTTCTTTTCCATTTTGGGTTAGACTTTATGCGATTTAATTCGTCTATTTGACATATTTTAGAGATAATGCTATTATTATTAAAAATTATTCAACGCTGATATTATTAAAATGGAAAAAATAGGCAAAAACCAATATTTTCCGCGCCATCTTCTGACTAATTTAAAAAAGTGGATAGACCGTAGGGAAATTTACGCCATTAAAGGGCCACGTCAATCTGGCAAAACGACCCTTTTAAAGATGCTTCAAGACCATTTAATCCAGGAAAAGAGGGTAAATCCTGAAAATATTGTATTCTTAACTCTTGAAGATAGAGAAATATTAGACAAATTTTCCCGCTCTCCTAAAGAATTTGTCAGAACTCTTATCATGCATAAAAAAAACGAACGTTTTTATTTCTTAATTGATGAGTTTCAATATCTTGTTGAGGGTGGTCAGAAATTAAAACTTCTCTACGACCTCTTTGAAAATATTAAGTTTATTATCACGGGTTCTTCTTCCCTGGAGCTAGCTGGGAAAACTGGCAAATTCTTAGTGGGAAGAATGTTTTCCTTTTATCTTTATCAGTTGAGCTTTGAGGAGTTTATTAGTCTAAAATCTAAGCAGATTAAAAATGTTTACCAGCAGAGAGCAAAACTAGTAAGGGATTTCATAATGAAGGGAAAAGATTTTCAAATTGAGGAGGATATCTTTGGAGATGATTTTAAAAAGTATTTTGAGGAGTATGCCTTATTTGGTGGTTATCCAGAGGTAGTAAAAACAGAGGATATAGAAACTAAACGAATTATTCTCAAGAATATTTACGATACTTACATAACCAGAGATATCATAGAATTATTGAAAATTACTGATATTACTAAGTTCAGAACTATCCTCGGACTTTTAGCTAATCAAGTAGGTAGTTTAATCAACTACAATAGCCTAACTACCGACAGTCAGACTTACTTTAAGCAGATAAAGCATTATCTTTCCATTTTGGAAGAAACCTTTATCATTAGTCTGCTTAGACCTTTCTTTACTAATAAAGCAACGGAACTGAAGAAGAATCCTAAAATTTATTTTATAGATAGTGGTTTTCGAAACTACATTCTCAATAACTTTAATGAACTTTCTCTTCGACCTGACGGGGGAGAAATTATTGAAAATGCTGTTTTCACCCAACTAAAGATAAGTCAGCCAGATAATCTAAGATATTGGCGAACTTTAGCTAAGGCTGAAGTAGACTTTATCGTAGAGATAGGAAGTGAAAAAATTCCCATTGAAGTTAAGTATTCCTACCTGAGGGTGCCGAAAGTATCGCGTGGATTTAGAAATTTCCTCTTGCAGTATCATCCCAAAAGAGCTTTGGTTCTTACTAAGGGGTTCTGGGGAGAATTAAAGATTGAATCCTCTCCGGTGAAGTTTATTCCTGTCTGGTATTTATAGGAGTTGGTCTAAAAAGCCGTAGCTTGATTTTTCTGAAGGTTTCAATAAAGTATGAATTAGTCTCGTATAATTTCCTGTTTATCGATGAAGGAAGTTGCCATAAAATAAAGGGTAAAATGATATTAGACGGAAAATGAAGTATATTAAGGTAGTTTTAAATCTTCCTTTAAATCGGTCCTTTTCTTACAGGGTTCCGGCAGATCTTGAGAATCGAGTGAAAATAGGAGGAAGAGTGCTTGTTCCTTTTAAAAGACGAAACCTCACTGGATTTGTTGTAGGAGAGATCAAAGAAAAAGAGGCTACCACCAATCTAAAAGAAATCATCAAGGTAATAAATGATCTTCCTCCTTTAAGGGGTAGCCTGCTTGAGTTGGGGAGATGGATAAGTGAGTATTATTACTGTTCTTTAGGACAGGCCCTTCATTCTGTGCATTCTATTGGGCAAATCAAGAGAATCCCTAAACCCAAGGGAAATGATAAAGGATTTTCTCCAGACAAGCGGTTTAGAAGACCCGCCGTTTTAGGATACCAACCCAATGAGGCTTTTACTTTGCCCCAAGGAAAAGGAACCCTTTTTTTTAAGGCAACAGGTGAGGAAAGAAAATCCTTTTATCTTCCTCTCTTGCAACAAGTTTTTCAAAAGGGGAAACAGGCCATCCTCATCGTACCCGAGATTAATTATATCTCGAGCTTAAAAAAGTTTATCCAGCCTAGATACCCACAAGAGATAGCTATCGTCCATAGCAGGCTTTCTTTAAAAGAAAGATACTCTCAATGGAGAAAAATGGAGGAAGGAAAAATAGGCATAGCCATAGGAACACGGTCCGCAGTATTTGCTCCTTTACCTAAACTGGGTTTAATTACCATTGAAGAGGAAGAGAATCCTGCCTACAAACAAATGGAGATTCCTCGCTATCATGTAAGAGAAGTAGCAATCCAGCGAGGAGAAAGAGAAGGATTTCCGGTAGTCTTGTTTAGCCCGAGTCCCTCGGTGGAATCTTTTTACCGGACAAAAGCTGGGATTTATGCTTCGATTAAAACCACTCCTCGCAAGAGTCGCTTTCCTGAAATTAAGATAGTGGATCTACGAAAGGAAGAAAATAGAATCTTCTCCAGCACTTTACGAAGAGAAGTTGAAAAGTGCCTGGCAGAAAATGAGTCTTCCCTGCTTTTCTTAAGTAGGCGTGGTTTTGCTAGTTTTATCCTCTGCCTTGAATGTGGAGATACACTCCTCTGTCCTAATTGCAATATAGGTCTAACTTTTCACTTAAAAAACAGCTTAATCTGTCATTATTGTAATTATAGAAAAAGAGTGCCTCGAGTTTGTCCGACCTGTGGAGGATCGTACTTACACCGAATGGGAATGGGAACGCAGCAATTGGAGGCACAGGCAAAGAAAACATTCCCGCAGGCCCACATCAAAAGAGCTGACCTTGATACTGTCAATTCTTCACTATGGTATCAGGAACTGTTGGACGAACTTGGGGCAGGGAAGGTTGATTTACTGGTGGGAACCCAACTAATCATTAAGGAACAGATTCTAAAAGCTATGAGTCTGGTAGGCATTATCCTAACCGATCATCTACTGAATCTTCCTGATTTTAGGGCTGGGGAACAGGTCTTTCAACTTCTCATGAAGATCAAAAGATTCTTGTGGCCTCAGGCAAAAATCATCATCCAAACTTATAACCCCAATCATTACGCTATAGCTTCGTTCAAGGATAAAGAAGAAAATTTTTATACCCAGGAGCTAAAGATCCGCCAAGAACTGGGGTATCCGCCTTATCTTCACTGGGTGAGAGTGCTCTTCGAGGGAAGAGTGAAAGGAAGGGTAGGGGAGATGGCCGAAACCATAGGTCAAAAACTCAAGAATGAGAATCTCGGGATTTTGGGCCCTTCTCCCTGTCCATTTGGCAGGATCAAAGGTAAATATCGCTACCATTTAGTCTTGAAAGATAAGAATCTAGCAAAGATCATGCCTATCTTAGAAAAAGAAATAGATTGCTCGGTTATTCGAACTCAGGGGGTTAAGATAACTGTGGATGTAGATCCACTGGAAACAATGTGAAAAATAGCAAAGGGGTTAATATATGACAGGAAATGAGATTAGGAGAAGGTTCCTTGATTTTTTTAAAGAAAGGGGTCATCTTATTCAGCCATCGGCGCCCTTATCGGTGGATGACCCTACGCTTTTATTTACCATTGCTGGAATGGTTCCCTTTAAGGCATTCTTTTTGGGGGGGAAGAAACCTCCAGCCTCTCGTCTTGCTTCCTGTCAAGTTTGCTTTCGTACCAGCGATCTGGAGAAAGTGGGCCAGACTGCCTACCATCATACTCTTTTCGAGATGCTGGGTAATTTCTCTCTGGGTGACTATTTCAAGAAGGAGGCCTGTGAGTGGGGGTGGGAGTTTGTTACTAAAGATTTGGGCTTAAAGAAAGAAGGCCTGTGGATTACCATTTTCAAAGAAGATGAGGAGACTCACCAGATCTGGAAAAAAATAGGCATTCCCCCCTCAAAGATTTTAAAAAAAGGGGAAGAAGATAACTTCTGGTCTTTAGCTGAAGTGGGGCCCTGTGGACCGGACACCGAGATTTTCTTTGATAGGGGAGAAAGCCGTGGCTGTGGAAAAATAAACTGTGAGCCGGGATGTGGCTGCTCAAGATGGGTCGAACTCTGGAATCTTGTTTTTATGCAGTTTAATCGAGACGAATCCGGGAGGCTCTCTCCTCTGCCTTCAAAAAACATTGACACCGGAATGGGTTTGGAAAGAACTGCTTCAGTGCTCCAGGGAGTAGAGGATGATTATGGGACTGATTTATTCAGTCCCATTCTTAGTTGGTTGAAGAATCTTCTTCCCGACCAGACCCCCAAAGAAAAGGGCTTCAGGACAATCTGTGATCATCTGCGTGCTTTAACCTTTCTCTTGGGAGAGGAAATTCTACCCTCCAACGTAGGCAGAGGCTATGTAGTGAGAAGAATTCTTCGGCGTGCTCACCGCCTCGGCAGAAGACTAGGTCTGGAGGACCCTTTCCTTTATCAGGGAGTGAGCACGGTGGTCAAGTTAATGGAGGAACCTTATCCCCATCTTAAAAAGAAGCAAGGCCAGATAGCCTCGGTCATCAAGGCAGAAGAGGAGAGCTTTCGGGATACTCTAAGCAGAGGAATGCAGATCCTGGATACCCTGATCGAGAATTTAAAAGCAAAGGGAAAGAGACTAATTCCTTCCCCTGATGTCTTTCGGCTGTACGATACCTATGGTTTTCCCGTCGAGTTAACTGAAGAGATAGCAGAGGAAGAGGGATTGAGGATAAATAGAGAGGAATACGACAAGTTATTAACTGAGCAAAGAAAAAGAAGCAGGAAGGTAACCATCGAGGAGATGGTAAAGGTAGCAGAGGACGTAAACGTAGCCACGACTGGAGCAGGTAGGGTAAGGAAGGAAATTTTTGAGAAATTAAAACTAAAATATAATCTCCGGCCGGGAAAAATCTTCCAAGGATACCAGAAGCTGAAGTTACGTACTACCTTGGTGGGAATCGTCAAACGAGGAGTAGAAGTAGAGAAGATAGCTCAGGGGGAGGAAGGAGAGCTTATCTTGAAATCTACTCCTTTTTATCCGGAGGGAGGTGGACAAATAGGAGACCAGGGTCTGATATTTACCTCTAACAGTCAAGCTGAGGTGGTGGATACTCAGACAATGAACGAACAACTGATTCTTCACCGGGCGAAGGTGTTAAGAGGCAAGCTTAAAAAGGGAGAGAAGGTAGTTGCCCAGGTTGATGAGCCCAGAAGAAAGGCTATTTCTCGTGCTCATACAGCTACCCACCTTTTACAGGCAGTCCTGAGAGAAATTTTAGGAAGGACGGTCAAACAAAGTGGTTCTCTGGTTGATGAAGATAGATTACGCTTCGATTTTACTT